>JBOHQX010000397.1:0-25785 GCA_050732395.1 bacterium | reverse complement strand
GGAGACGACCATCGAGGCGCTCGCGGCGAACGTCGAGCTGTCGGGCGCGCAAATTAAGAACGCGGTCCTCGCCTCGATCTTCGTTGCCCGCCGCAGCCGCGAGCCGCTGGCGATGGCGCATCTGCTGCGAGGTATGGAGCGCGAGCTGGGCAAGGAAGGTCGCTCGGTGGGAACACGTGAACGCGAGAGGTTGATGCGCGATGGCTGAGCACGCAAACGCCACAATCCAGATCGGGCAGTTGAATCTACGCATGCCAGGTAATAGTGCCGACACGGCTCATCGCGTGGCCAATGGCATTGGCCAGGGCTTGGCACAGAAAGTTCCCACAGGCATGCAGCGTCATCTCGGCGCACTGAGCGTTCGCGTTCCAGTGCCCGCCGGCGCAACCGAGGCCGAGATGAGCGACGCGGTCGCTGAGGCGATTCTGAAGGCGCTGCGTAAATGAACGGGACTTACGCATTTCGCACCTTCTCCCTTCGGGAGAAGGTGGGGATGAGAGGGGCAAAAGGAAAATATTCCTTATTTTTGAATCCCCTCACCCTAACCCTCTCCCGCTGGAGAGGGAATTGAACGCATTTCTGCGTAAGTCCTGATGAACTGAGGAGGGAGCGATGGCCTTTGTACTTTTATCACGATCCAGAAGTAAACCACAGGGTTCAGTGAAGCCTGTGCCTAAGCAGAAATCCGCTCGTGGGCAGAACTCTGCTGATTCACGATTTGGATTTGCGAAGCCAGTTTTTCAACCGCCCACCGCAGCGCTGCCGACGGCCCCTGTAATTCAGACCAAGCTCAAAGTCGGGGAACCGGACGACAAGTTCGAGCAAGAGGCGGACCGGGTGGCCGAACAGGAGGAAAACGGCAACAGTTTAACTTCGCCATCCGCCGCAGCGCGGAGTCGCAGTCCTACGGGGAGCCTGCAACGTCTGTATGGGAATCAGGCGGTGCTCCAAATGCGCAATGACTCAGGCGGCCTACCAGCCCCTTCGGTGCCGTTGCGTCCCGGCCAGAGCGGGATACTGCAGCGCAAGTGCGCGTGCGGTGGCGCGGCCGGTATGTCGGGGGAGTGCGCCGAGTGCAGCAACAAGAAACGATCGGGTCTGCAGACCAAGCTCAAGGTTAACGAGCCGGGCGATATCTACGAACAGGAAGCGGATCGGGTCGCCGATCAGGTGTTGGCAACGCCGGCGCACCACGCCGTAAGCGGCGCGCCACCACGTATCCAGCGCTTCGCGGGGCAACCGACCGGGCAGATGGATGCGGCGCCCGCCAGTGTAGACCAGGCCCTGGCCAGCCCGGGCAGGCCGCTGGAGCCGGCGTTACGGCAGGACATGGAGCAGCGCTTCGGCTACGACTTTTCCCGAGTGCGGGTGCATTCGGGCACGGATGCTGAACAATCGGCTCAGGACGTGAATGCCCATGCCTATACGGTGGGACACGACATTGTGTTTGGTGCGGGCCGGTTTGCACCGCAGACACACCAGGGACGACGGTTATTGGCCCATGAATTGACTCACTTCGTGCAGCAGACCGGCCATCGGGACGCGGCCGGACTCAATCCGGTCCCCGTTCGAGCGTTCAACTCTGAGCCCATGCTCGCCAGGGCATGCGACGCGTTGAAGTGCCCGATCGTTGAATTGCCGGTGGGGGTCTTCGTTCCGTCCTGGCAACTTGCCGAGAAATGCCTTCAGGACCATTACAAGAAGGCCTTTCCGGGCCATACCATCGGCTTCAATAAAGACTGGGTGGGTTTGACGGGGAAGGATCAAAGTGAGCAGGCCACGATTGACTGCTTCCGCAGCCACTACACCGCCAAAGGCTACAAGCCGAAAGGAACGGGGCAGAAGCCAATCGATCCGAAGGACGTCGAACAGTATGAGAAGGGGATCGAACGGGAGGGCTCGCAGCAACGCCAGGCAGAACCCGACATTTTTGACTTCACAGACCGGACAATCATGGAAATCACCACCCCAGACGGGGTCCCGCCCCGTGTCAGGAAGATTGCCCAGGAGGTCAAGTTGGCCACCGATCTGGCGCAGGGGTGCCATGTCGACGCCCCGAACCAATGGTCTACGGGTTCTTGGCAGCCCGAGCCCTGCTATCAGCTCGTCGGCGCTGGCGCCAGTGTCGCCGGAAAGTTATTCTTCCGGACTTGGAGGATGGGCGGAATTTTGATTTATGTGCCAGTGCTGGATATTACCCGCGAGGCCCTCGCGGTAGCGACCGCGACTGTTGCAGTCATGCTTTGGAAAGGTCTTGGCGGTGGCGCTGCCGCGCGGGCCGCCCTGGGCCGGCTGGCGGGACCGGTCTTGGCGGTGGCCGCCATCATCGCGTTCGCTCGGGGAGCCAAGGCGAACCCAGGAGGGGACGACGACGTGCTCAGCGCGATGTTCAAGAGCGCAAGCGACAAGGGAGTGGAAATCCCCGACGATCTGAAGGATCTGATCATGAAGGACCCGCGCCTGAGGAAGCTGCTGGTCGACGCCGGGCACGAGGGGGGCAAGCTGACCAAGGCGCAGCAGCAGATGGCCGAGGAGTTTACACGCCTCGTCGCCGAGAACGCTGACAAGTTCACCGACGAGGAACTCGAGCAGCTTGCGGCGATCACCGAGCAAGTGGACCGCGAGCTGCCTGACGCGAAGATCAAGGTAGAGGATATCAAGAAGGCGCTCGCGGCGCTCAAGCGGGGTGAGAAGCCCGCGCCCGGCGGGGATGTGCCCTCCAAGGTCTACACTCCACCCACTACCAAGCCGCCTGACAAGCCGGCACCGCCCGCTCTCTCCGACGACCTGCGGAAGCGCCTCGCGGCCGACAAGGTGGCAAGCGAGTTGGTGGAGGAGATCATCGTCGAGCAGGGGGCGGGCCCGAAGGTAGACGCGGCGTTCGTGGAGGAGGTGCTCAAGATCGTGCGCGAGGAGAAGCTTACCGAGCAGGATGTCAAGGATATTGCGAACACGACGGTGAGTACGACGGCGAAGGGCGCGAACGCCGTTGAGTTGCTCGCGGCACTGAAGGCGGTGATCGCGCGCCGGAAGGCGGCAAAGGGGCAAATCCCCGCCCCGGCCGCAGGGCCCGGCGGTACCGGTGGCGGGACGCCGACCCCACAATTGCCGGGAGCGCCGGATCCGAACTTTATGACCGAGACGGTCGGTGCAGCGGAACGGGTCGAGGCGGAGAAGAAGGCGGTGGCGAAGGCGCGGGAAGTCCTCAAGAACCCGAAGCGATACGATTACATATTGGACAATCAGATCGAAGGGACCTTTGACATCCCCAAGAACATCAAAGTCGGCGTCGAGTTGTCGGCGCGAGTAGTCGGGCGGGCGAACGGCGCGCTGTTCACTGGCGCCGTCATCCTCGTGGTGACGGGTCCGGTCGATGGAAGCCCGGGTGAGTGGTGGGCGACGACCAAGTCTGCGCCCATGTACCACGCGGACGGCAGCAAGGCCATGGTGCTCCAGTCAATGTCGTTCAAGGCACGCATCGCCAAGGGGGCGAGGGCCGGTGCCGTCATGGGAGCGACAAAGTAACGAGCGCCGGGAGACCTATCCGCGTTGATGGACGTTTGGGATTACTGCGACTACAACGGGGACAAGGGCCTGGCAGAAAAAGGTGATGTTGGAGGGGTATTCCCGACAACGGACTAAGACGCAGCACGCGTGGGATGGGTAGAGCGCAGCGAAACCCATCAAAGGGTGGAGGAAAACAGGCGGCGGCGGCAGGAAACGGTTGGAAGAATTGGTTTACCGGTCGCGCACGGTGTGATAGGTCTTTGCTCTAAGGATGATATATGAGAAAATCTCTGCTACTCTTTATTTTCATTCTTGTAGCATCGGTTGGTTTGGTTGACGCGTCGCTCTACTATCGGTATCGGCTGGCAACGGTGTGTACGGATTTTTTTAGATAATGAAGCACTGGGCTTTGGTATTCACGGACAATGCCGGCGTTGCCGGCGCGTTTGGCTCAGAAGGCAAAAAATTTAACGCGAAGACGCCAAGTTGACTGAATTCTTTCTTTGCGCCCTTGCGTCTTCGCGACTTTGCGTTGAGCTTTTTTTCCGTTGAGCTTTTTTAAAGTGAGGTTAGCATGTCGAGTTTCCCCGGCTGCCCGCGTCTGATCAAAGGCGCGCTGATCGCCATTGATCCGTTGGTCCCGATTCCCAACGTCATTTTGTTTCAGTACAACCCGGACACACTCACGGCATACTGCGGATGAAGATGAGGAATAGAAGATTGAGATTATGAGTACGCAATTGCAAACCCAAGCGAAAACCGCAGCCGTGTCCTCTTTCATGCCGGTGCCGAGCGGTCTTCTGCAGCGCAAATGTGCCTGCGGTCAGCACACCGTTGCCAGCGGCGAGTGCGAAGAATGCCGCAAGAAACGCGAAGGCATGCTGCAACGTGCTCCTGCGAGTTCTGCTCCGGTGAATGGCGTGCCGCCCATTATGCATGACGTGCTGCGCTCGCCGGGACAACCGCTGGATCCTGCGACACGCGCCTTCATGGAGCTACGCTTCGGCCACGATTTCAGCCGAATTCCCACACATTCTCCTACAGCCGGCGTGATACAAACGAAACTAACGATCAACATGCCAGGTGATGAATATGAGCAGGAAGCGGATCGGATCGCCGATCAGGTCATGGCATCGCCATGGCATACCGGCGTTAGGGGCGCACCACCGCGTATCCAGCGCTTCTCAGGACAATCGAATGGGCATTTGGATGCGGCGCCCGCCAGTGTAGACCAGGCCCTGGCCAGTCCAGGCAGGCCGCTGGAGCCACCTTTACGGCAAGACATGGAGCAGCGTTTCGGCTGCGATTTTTCCCGAGTACGGGTGCATGCGGACGGACGTGCGGTGGAATCGGCCCAGGCAGTCCATGCACAGGCCTACACTGTGGGCAGCGATCTGGTATTTGCCCGCGACAAATATGCTCCCAGCACGACAGCCGGGAAGCAGCTACTCGCGCATGAGTTGGTGCACGTGGTGCAGCAATCGGGCGCGAGTTCCTCGTCTATGCTCTCCAGAAAACCGGAAGATTGTCCCGCCGATCGCGTGGAGGAGCCGGACCATCCTGGTGACTGCCCGGAAATCACGCGGGGCAGACAAGAACTTAAGGAAGCTAAATCAGCCGTCCCCGCGGTCGAAACCGGCATCGCCGGCGAATGCTACCTGTTGGCAAATCTTGCGAGTGGTTCGACCAACTTTGGTTCTCCCAAAGAATTTGAGGAGATCTCCGATTTCTTGCAGATGGATTCGAGCCTTACTCTGCACATCACCGGTTTTACAGACTGCGTCGGCACAGCCGATGAGAATTCCGATCTACGCATGAAACGGGCCTATGCGGTCGAAAACTACTTTACCGGCGTTCTTGGCGTGGATCCGAAACGCATCGTGGTGGAAATGGCTGCCGACACGGAGTATGTCACCGCCAACAATACGCCCGAGGGCCGAAGCCGCAATCGCAGTGTGGCCCTGTACCTGGGTGCGCCCAAGACGCTGGACTGCCCGCCATTGTCAAACGCGCCCGCCAATACGCTGGATGACTACATTGATCTGATTCGCTGTGCGGAACGCATCAGCGGTTACACTCCTCCGCAAATGCTGACCATGCTGCGGCAAATGTACTACGGCAAGAGTTGGAGCGCTACTTCGCAGACTGACATGTGGGACAAAGTCATTCCCTGTAGTCCCAACATCGGCAAGCCGAAGACGATGCTTGGTCCTAAGCTTTTTGGCGCACTATGGAGCAGTGCGACAGTCCAGGGAGTGGATGTTGGACACATTTTCACCGGCCTTGAAGCCATGACGTGTCCCAAGAGCTCGGTGACGGTTTCCACTTCGTTGCCGCTAGGCACGGTCAAGATGGAAAACGAAGCCTTCGCGACCTGGGGCGGTGATGTCGCCGCCGCCGCGGCGGCCATGGTCGCCTGCTGGAATATGGATGATGCTGAGCGCGCAAACAGTTTAGATTGCGGCAATGAGCCAATACCCCAGGGATTACCTTTTTACTTCATCGCAGTCCAGACTACGCCCGAGGACCTGGAAGGCGACATTGATTCGTTCCTCATGCGCGCAGCGGAAAATGGAATACCCTGCGCTGGCTCAGCGATGCAGACCTTCAATCCTTCCCGGCCGGTCTCAGAAATGTTTGCCAGCTACTACCACAATGCTGGACCATTGGGGAGAACGCACCAGGACCGATACCGCTGCTTCGTAGAAGCGATTGGAGGGAAAGTCGTCGGCAAAAAGATCGACAATCGTTCTGATTTAATTCGCAAGCACCGGGCGGCGATCGAGTCTTTTGCGGAGACGTATTACCTGAAAATCATGATGGACGCGCGGGGAGCTAGCATCGGGGTACCGCAGAGAATCATTGCCCATGGTACCTCGGTCACCCGCTTGCAATTTCACGCCGTAAATGCTTTGAACTTGCTGTTCGACTGGATAGACCATCATCTGTGATATAGGCGACTGAAGCATCGTTCTTAGTTCGCTTAGGATGGGTAGAGCGCAGCGAAACCCATCAGAGGGTGGAGGAAAACAGGCGGCGGCAGGAAACGGTTGAAAGAATATGGTTTACCGATCGCACACGGTGTGAGAGGTCTCTGCTCTAAGGACGATAGATGAGAAGATCTCTGCTACTCTCTTTTCATTCTTGCGGCATCGGTTAGTTTGGTTGACGTGCCGGCGCCCTGC
Source organism: bacterium (assembly GCA_050732395.1). Taxonomy (GTDB): domain Bacteria; phylum Zhuqueibacterota; class Zhuqueibacteria; order Zhuqueibacterales; family Zhuqueibacteraceae; genus JBIOXB01. Next base: position 19,093 of record JBOHQX010000397.1, on the reverse strand, counting down.
TATCGGTATCGGCTGGCAACGGTGTGTTCGGATTTTTTTAGATAATGAAGCCCTGGGCTTTGGTATTCACGGACAATGCCGGCGCTGCCGGCGCGCTTGGCTCAGAAGGCAAAAAATTTAACGCGAAAACGCAAAGCCGCCAAGTTGACTTAATTCTTTCTCTGCGCCCTTGCGTCTTCGCGGCTTGGCGTTAAGCGATTTTGATTTGGCGTTGAGCTTTTTTAAAGAGAGGTTAGCATGTCGAGCTTTCCGGGTTCCCCGCGCCTGATCAAAGGCGCGTTGATCGCCATTGATCCGCTGGTCCCGATTCCCAACGTCATTTTGTTTCAGTACAATCCAGATACGATGACGCGACGATTGGACGCGCGCTCGACCAGCGGCGACAACAGCGATCGCGCGGAAGCCTTTCGTCTCATCGGACCGCCCAAAGAGACCATCACCTTGAGCGTCGAGATCGATGCGACCGACCAGCTCGAGCGCAACGATTCCCGGGCGGCCACGGTGGGCATTCATCCGGCGTTGGCGGCGCTCGAGGTTTTGTTATATCCCGCGAGCGAGACGATCATACAAAACGCCGGGTTGGCCAAAAACGGAGAAATGGACGTTATGCCGCCGGAAGCGCCGTTATCGTTGTTGGTGTGGGGGCCGCTGCGCGTGTTGCCGGTGCGCCTCACCGGCTTTAGCGTCACCGAAGAAGCGTATGACACGGCGCTCAATCCCATTCGCGCCAAAGTGGAGCTGTCAATGCAGGTGCTCAGCACGCTCGACCTGAAAACGGATCATATCGGCTACGAGCTTTTTATGGCGCATCACATCGCGAAGGAAATTTTGGCAAAATCGAACCTGGGCGGTAGCCCGCTAAATCTCGGCGCGAGCGTGAGGCTGTTTTAGGAATAAAATTCTTGCAAAAAAGTAAAAAAACACACACGGATCAAAAACTCACACGGAAATTATCAGCGTGAGTTTTTGATCCACGTGGTACTTATTGGTTGCGGCCTACGGCCGTAGGCTCGCGTGTTGGGTTTCACTTTTTAGAAACTAAGGCAATGTTTCCTGTCACGAGTCGTTATCATCAGATCGAGACCGCCAAATCGGTGGCCGGCGACGGCCGCGAGATTGTTTATTTGCGCCGGCGTTTCTTGCCGGCCGCGATCGAAGCGACGGTTTTAACCGAACATTCGGTCACGCAAGGCGAGCGGCTCGACAACATTACGGCGCGCTATCTCGGCGATCCGGAGCTGTTTTGGCTGTTGTGCGACGCCAATCAGGCGATGCACCCGGAAGAGCTTACCGCGGAGATCGGCCGGCGCTTGCAGATTTCATTGCAGCAATGAGGCGTTAGCATGAGTGATTCTGGCGTGCGCTTACAACTTCGCCTCGGCGACGAGAAGCCCTCTCTTGCCCCGGCTGAGGTGATGGAGGCGCTGTTGGATCTCAAAGTGACCAACAAAGATCGCGAGCGCGACGGCTTCGAGATGAAATTCAGTCTGGGCCGGAATGTGCGCGGGAGCTATGGCTTGTTGGATAGCGGCCTGCTCAATCCGGAGAAGCGTGCGGTCATCGTCCTGATCGTCCGCGCCTTCTCGCAGGTGCTCATCGACGGCTTCATCACCCAACTTCAGTTCATTCCGAGCAACCGGCCGGGCGAGAGCACGCTCCTCGTCACCGGCGAAGACCTCGGCATAAAGCTGGATACGATAAATCCGAAAAAACCGCATCCGCAACAAACCGATTCCGAAATTGTGGAGAGCGTGTTGGGTAAATATAAAAAATACTTCGAAGCCAAAGTCACGGTCACGCAAGAGAAACCATCCGTGTCGGAGCGCGTGCCTTCGCAGCGCGAGACCGACTTGCAGTTCATCCGGAGGCTGGCGCAACGCAATGGGTTTATCTTTTACATTGAGCCGGCGACGCCAGAAAAGAGCACCGCTTATTGGGGACCGGAGAATCGCCGGGACACGCAGCAGCCGGATTTGACCATGAACATGGGCGCATATACGAATTTGGAAGCCTCGCCGACGATTCGTTTCAATGCGCTCGGCCCGGCGAAACCGGAGGCCAAATCTCTCGACCTCCAGAAAAAATCGACGGCGCCAGCGAGCGCCGCGGGTGACGAGCCGCAGGCGTTGAGCCGCGACCCGGCAAAACCATTGCGCACGATGCAATTGTGCAACACGGCGCATCTGAGCAACAGCCAGGCGGGGCTGCAGGCGCGCACGGCTGGCATCGACACCGCCAACGCCGTGACGGTGAACGGGGAAATCGATACGGTGCGTTATGGCAGCGTGTTGCGCTCGCGCCGGCTGGTAAACTTGCGCGGCGTCGGTGCAGTTCATAGCGGCCTTTACTACGTGCAAGAGGTGGTTCACCAGATCAACCGCGGCCTGTATAAGCAGACCTTCACGCTCACCCGCGAGGGCCTGGGGCCGCGCGAGAACAAAACGCCTCCCGCGCAAGAAAACCGCGGCGCGCTGCTTAAATTCACTGCCTGAAACCTTATCCGCCGGATTGAGACGATAACCATGAACATGGAATGCCCGCCGCTTTATGGCAAGTATCGCGGCGTCGTCACCAATAATGACGACCGCAAGGATGGCAAAAAAATGGGCCGCATTCGCGCCAAAGTTCCGGACGTGTTTGGGGAAGACGAAAGCGGCTGGGCCATGCCGTGCGTGCCTTATGCCGGCAAGGGCGTGGGTTTTTTTATGATTCCGCCGGTTGATGCGCTGGTTTGGATCGAATTCGAGAACGGCGATCCCGAGTATCCGATTTGGACCGGCTGCTTTTGGGCGGAAGACGAAGTGCCGGTCAAGTCTTACACCCCTGATGCCAAAGTGCTCAAGACCGAAACCGCGACGATCACAATCAACGACGCCTCCGGCAATGCCGGCATCACGATTGAGACGAAGAAAGGCATGAAGATCGTGATCAATAATGACGGCATCGAGATCAACAACGGACAAGAAGCGACGGTGAAGCTCAAAGGCAAAAAAGTTTCAGTCAACGGCACTGCTTTGGAGGTGGAGTGATGGCGAATTTTCTGCTGCATGAAGGTGCGAAGGTGATATGCGAACACCCGAAGGGAGAAGCGAGTCCCAATGCGTCCAATGCACGCGTCACCGTGAGCGGCAAGAAAATCGTAACGCGCTTTCGGAGTCAATATGTGATTTCGGGTTGCTTAAATCCCCTCCTAAATCTTGGACCATGCGTCAGCGCTCAGTGGATAAAAGCCGCTGAGCGAGTCAAGGCGGGTGGCGAACCGGTATTGCTAACAAACAGCCAGGCTAGATGTTTATCAAGTGGTGGTGGTTTAATAATTATGTCGACACAAGGCCGCGTAACGGGGGCGTGAAGCGAGGAGCAAAAAGCAAGAAGCAAAGAGCAAAAGGCAAACTAACCGTGATCAGTAAACAGAAACAAGCAAGAGCATCAAGGATCAAAGATCAAGAATCAAGTATCCAGGATCGAGCAACCATGAACATCGACTTTCCATTTGACTTCGACAACCGCGGCCGCGCTGCCGCTGCCGGCGACGACGATCACATTCGCGATATGATCGAACAATTTCTCTTCACCAACGCCGGCGAGCGGGTGAACCGGCCGGATTTCGGCAGCGGCCTGTTGCAGATGATTTTCGCGCCGAACAGTCCGGAGCTGGCGGCGGTATTGCAATTCACCATTCAAGCCGGCTTGCAACGCTGGCTCGGCGATCTGATCGAAGTGCAGGCGCTGGAAGTGACCAGCGAGGATTCAACGCTACGGGTGCAAATGAAATACGCCGTGCGCCGCACCGGTGAACAACGCCAAGAAACCTTTGTGCGGAGCAATGCGTAGCGCGGCGGAGCCGCAACTGCTCGGCCAAAGGCAAAACGATTTGGGGCAAAACTATTTTATTTTGTTTTAATGCGAACGACCGGTTGCAATACCAAAGGGCTTAAAGCAAAAAGTCAAAATGATTGAAGTCAAAATCATTGAACCGCTTTTAATCATTTTGACTTCAATTATTTTGACTTATATCTTTTGCCGGTCATGTGCATTTTAAATTGTTTTGCCTTTAATGGTTTTGCCTTTAAAAAATCTTCGTCCCGCAAGGCGGGATGGTAGTTTTTCCGGAGTACTATTATAATGAGCGAATCGACTTTGACTTGCCAGGACGAACAGCGCCGCGACGAGGTTCGCCGCAACAAAAATCTCAACGGGCTGGATTATCTCGAGGTAAGCGAGGATCAACTCACGCTGGCCGTTTACTTTCTCGACAAAGCGCCGGAGTATATTGGCAAAGAGAACGTGAGCCTTATCGGCGGCCGGCGCATCCGCGACATTCAGGTGGTTGACATTCGTCTTTGCCGCCAGGATGACGCGGAGCGCGATGATTGCATGACGGTTTTTGTCGACAAGCCCGGCGATTTTTCCACCTACAAATTGTGCATTGTGGCCGCCGAAGATGGCCGGCCAACGGATCAACGGCATCCGGATTTTGATCCGCGCTATGCTTGTTTGGATTTTACCTTCAAGGCCGGCTGTCCCAGCGATCTCGATTGTAAGCCGCAAGCTATTTGTCCGCCGGAAAAATACGCCGAGCCGGAGATCAATTACCTCGCGAAAGATTACGCCAGCTTTCGCCAGCTCATTCTCGACCGGCTGGCGTTGCTCATGCCGGACTGGCAGGAGCGGCACGTGCCGGATCTCGGCATCACCTTGGTGGAATTGCTCGCCTACGTCGGCGATCATCTGAGTTATTATCAGGATGCGGTTGCCACCGAGGCTTATCTCGACACGGCCCGGCAGCGCATCTCAGTGCGGCGCCATACTCGATTGGTGGATTATCCCATGCACGAGGGCTGCAATGCCCGCGCTTGGGTGTGGGTGGAGACAAGCGCCAACACCGGAGCGTTGAAGCCGAGCGATTTTTATTTCATCACGCATTACGATGAAGCGTTGGTATCCGGCCAGCCACTCAATGCGGACGACCTGCGCAACGTTCCCGCCGGCCGCTACGAAGTGTTTGAGCCGCTGGTTGCGGACCGAACCCAAACTATCCAATTCTATGAAGCGCACAATGCGATTTCGTTTTATACTTGGGGCGACAGGGAGTGTTGTTTGCCGCGCGGCACGACACGAGCCACGCTGAAAGATGGGCCGCCAATTTCAACACCTGCGCCGCAACAAGAATACGAAGATTATGGACAAAAGCGGAAATATAAAGAACCATCACCTCCGGAACCGGAGCGCAAGCTGGATCTGCAAGTGGGCGACGTGCTGATTTTCGAAGAAGTGCTTGGCCCGAACACCGGCAACCCGGCCGACGCCGATCCGATTCATCGCCATGTCGTGCGCCTGACACAAGTGAAACAAGACATTGATACACTTTACAACCAGCCGGTTGTCGAGATCGAATGGGCGGCCGAACATGCATTGCCTTTCCCGCTCTGCCTTTCGGCCATCGGCGAAGCGCCGGAGTGCAAATATCTCGGCGAGATCAGTGTGGCGCGCGGCAATGTTATTTTGGTGGATCATGGCCGGACCATGGAGCCGCCTGAGGAGTTGGGCAAAGTTCCGATTGGAAGGACAGCCGCGCAGTGTGAATGCGAAGGCATGCCGGGCGACACGATGGTTGTGGCAGGCCGGTTCCGCCCGTATTTGCAAAAAGCGCCGTTGACGTTCTGCCAGCCGTTGCCACGAATGGACACGCCGGCCTCGCGGTTGTTGATGCAGGCGACTCACGCTGCGCTGCCGCAGATTTATCTCGTCAGCATTCCGGCGGCGCCCGATGGTGAAAGCGCGCTGTTTCAGTGGCAGGATTTAAAAGACCCCACCAGCCTGGCGAAAAGATTAAAGTATTCAACCGACCTCTCGTCGCAGCATCTGCGCGGACAGCTTTCGGCCGAGACGCAGAAAAATTTGGAGGCGTACGATGGCACGAGTGAACTGCCGGAGGTGCTGCGCACGACATTGATGAAAGAGCTCAAGCGACTGCTGCAAACTTGGTCTCCTCGACGCGATCTGCTCGCGAGCGGACCTAACGACAGGGATTTTGTGATCGAGATGGACGATGATGGCCGCGGCCACTTGCGCTTCGGCGATGGCGAGCTTGGCCGGAAGGCGAAAAGTGGAACGACGTTCTTTGCTACGTATCGGGTTGGCAACGGGCCACCTGGCAACGTAGGCGCGGAGACGATCGCGCATCTCGTTTTGCGCCACACGACCTTGAGCGGCGTGACTTTGAGGCCGCACAATCCTTTTCCGGCGCAAGGCGGAACCTCTCCCGAGCCGCTCGCCGAGGTGAAATTGTATGCGCCACACACTTTTCGCAAGGAGCTGCGGCGCGCCATCACCGCCGATGACTATGCGCGTATCGCCGAACGCAACGCCAAATTGCAACGGGCCGCCGCGAGCCTGCGGTGGACCGGCAGTTGGTACGAGGCGGGCGTGGCGATCGATCCGGTGGGCACGGAGGAAGCGAGCGACGCGCTCTTCCGCAAGATTGCCGGGTATCTTTATCGCTACCGCCGCATGGGCCACGACTTGGTAGTGAATGCAGCGAATTACGTGCCGCTCGAGATCGTGATGAAGGTGTGCGTGTTGCCGCACTATTTGCGCGGCCACGTCGAAGCCGAGCTGCTCAACGTCTTCGGCAACCGCGTGCTGCCGAATGGAAGACGCGGTTTCTTCCATCCCGATACTCTGACTTTTGGCGAGGGCGTTTATTTGAGCAAACTGATTGCGGCCGCGCAAGCGGTAACCGGCGTGGAGAGCGTGGAAATCACCAACTTGCAACGCTACGGCGAGGCGCCGAATGACGAAATTAAAAATGGAATCTTGCCGCTCAGTCCGTTTGAAATTGCGCAGCTCGATAACGACCCGAGCTTTCCTGAACACGGCCAATTCACGTTGGTTATGAATGGCGGACGGTGACCTGGAAAAACTATTTAACGCAAAGACGCAACGGCGCAAAGTCGCAAAGAATTTTCTTTCTTTTTGCCCTTTGCTTTTCTTTGCGCCCTCGCATCTTTGCGCCTTGGCGTTTTAAAAGGATGAGAACGCAAAGCCGCCAAGTCGCGAAGCCGCAAAGAACTTGCTTTTGCTTTTCTTTGCGCCTTTGCGTCTTTGCGTTAAAATTTGATTTTTGAGGGTCCATAAGAATGAATCAGACTGAACACACCTGTGGCTGCTGTAAAGGCGTCGAGAAATTGACGCCGATGGTCATCGCTAACCGGCCCGGCTTGAACGCACTGTGGTATCGCGTGGGCACACACGCCAGCTTTTTAGAGACGATGCAGGCGCGCCTGTCGAGTCATGCTTTGGAGATTCCACTCGACGAGCTGGACGAAAACGGCAAACCGAAGACGCTCACGTTGCGTCCCTTGCAAGCTTTGAGGACACGCGCGGCGGAGGACCCGGCCATCGCCATGCTCGATGCCTGGGGCATCGTCGCCGACGTGCTGACGTATTATCAAGAACGCCTTGCCAACGAAGGTTATCTGCGCACCGCTATCGAGCGCCGCTCGATTTTGGAACTGGCGCGATTGGTTGGCTACAACTTGCGTCCCGGCGTCGCCGCAAGCGTGTTTCTGGCTTTTACGGTGGAAGAGGTCGGGCACGACGTTGAGATTCCTGCCGGTACGCGCGCGCAGAGTTTGCCCGGCCCGGGCGAGCTGCCGCAGTCGTTTGAGACCAGCGAGAAGTTGATGGCGCGGCTGCAGTGGAATAATCTCGGGCCGAGGTTGACGCGACCACAAACGGAGGATTCAATTAGAGATATTGAAGGTAAAGCAATTTCTCCGCGTGTCTTCTTGAAAGGCATTGCCACGAACCTGGCGGTAAATGATCCGTTGTTGATTGACTTTGGCGCGGGTGAAAATTCTGTTGTGCTGTTTCGCGTCGTGGAAGTGAAGCCGGATGCGGCGAATGATCGTACAGAGGTCGAGTTGCAAGAAGTACGGCCGATACCGCCTCAAGGTGCTTCCGGACCTTCAACCGTGAAGGCTGCTTCGCTACGCCCAATTTTGGATAACATCGTCAATCGCTTCAGCAATCCTGAAGAATTTGGCGCAACTGGCGCTGGCACGATCAAGATAGCCAAGCCAGTGCTTAAGCACTTGGAGCAGTTGCGAGCGCACCTGAGCTCGGCTATGACCGCGGCGGATCTGATCGCGTTCATAGAGAACGAAACGTTGCTGAAATTAGCCGAAGCGCAAAAGGCCGTGGAGCAGAATCCCCAATTCGCCAAATTCAAACCATGGTTGCGCGAGATGATCGCCGCATTGAAACAGGCGACCACGCCTATATCTGCTCGTGCAACCGGTGAGATGGCTATGCTTTCGCCCATCACTGAAATGGCGACTGGCGCTCGTGATAATGGCCAGGATGAGCTGAGTCGGGTGCTACCGCATTTAGTTAGACCCGCCTCGATTCCGCCGCGCAACGCTCTTCGCCTGGAGCAAAATATCAATGCGGCTTTTGCATCCCACGCTGACACGAGCTTGAAATTGTTGCAAGCATTCCGGCCTGACCTGCGTGACTCGTTGCCAACGGCGGTGGCGAACACCCGAGTGACGGAAGAAAACGATATCAAAGTGTATGCGTTACGGGTGAAAGCAGCGCTGTTTGGACACAATGCCACCCGACAACCAGCACCCGTGCCAAGTACAGAAAATCACACTGCCAACAACCACTTCACTCTGACCGAAGAACCGACCATCACGAATACTTGGGGAAGGCTATCGGCGTCTGCCAATTTTATCATCGCGCTTGATGCAGTTTACGACCGGATTAAGCCTGAAAGCAGGATAGCTATCGAGCGTTATAATCAAAACAATGAACGAATTATCACTTTTCATACAGTTTTGGATGTCGCAACAGTGTCCTTGGATGCACTCAGTATCTCGGTCAGAGTGACGCTCTTAAAGCTGGATCCACAATGGCACACGCTAGATGAAATTAGCTCATCCTTACCACTGTTACGAACTACCACTGTCTACGCACAAAGCGAAGAGCTGCCATTGGCAGAAGGACCGATTACAGACAATATCTGCGGCGGCGCGGGCGAGAACGACGAGAACACCTGGATTGAGCTTGATAGCTTATATAGCGACTTGAAGCCCGGCAACTGGCTGGTCATCTCTGGAGAGCGCACCGACATCAAAGATGCGAAGGGAGAAACAGTGCCTGGTGTTAAGGCCAGTGAATTATTGATGCTGTCAAATGTCACTCAAGATGTTTATAACGTTGAAACGGGTTCGGAAAAAGAGAAGACGAAGCTTCCTGATGACAAGACACACACTTTTGTCAAACTGGCGAAGCCCCTGGAATATTGCTACAAGCGCGATACCGTCACCCTTTACGGCAACGTGGTGAAAGCGACCCACGGCGAGACGCGCAACGAGGTGCTCGGCAGCGGTGACGGAAGCAAGGCCCTGCAACTTTTTGAATTGCGCCAATCACCGCTCACTTATCTAGCCGCAGCCACGCCCGCCGGCGCCGAGAGCACTTTGAAGACGTATGTCAATGATGTTCGATGGCACGAAACAGAGGCGCTGGCCGGGCTGAATCCGACCGACCGCAACTTCATCACGCGCACCGATGACGAGAGCAAAACAACGGCGATTTTTGGCAACGGCAAAGAAGGTGCGCGTTTGCCTACGGGCATCGAGAACGTCAAGGCTGTTTATCGCAACGGCATCGGCAAGCCGGGCAATGTCAAGGCGGAGCAGATCAGTCTGTTGGGGGCAAAGCCGCTTGGCGTGAAAGCCGTCATCAATCCGCTGCGCGCGAGCGGGGGCGCGGATCGCGAGAGCCGCGATCAAGCCCGGCGTAACGCGCCGCTGGCCGTGATGGCCTTAGATCGACTGGTCTCCACGCAGGATTATGCCGATTTCGCCCGCACCTTCGCCGGCATCGGCAAAGCCATCTCGGCCCGGCTGTCGGATGGCCGCCGCGAGCTTGTGCACGTCACCATCGCCGGGGTTGAAGACATTCCGATTGATGAGACTTCCGACCTCTTCATCAATCTGCGCCAGGCGCTGTACCAGTTTGGCGATCCCTTCCAGCCAATTCAACTGGCCGTGCGCGAGCTGATGCTGTTGGTTATCAGCGCCAACGTGCGCGTGCTGCCGGACTATCAATGGGAGCCGGTTGTGACCAAGATTCGCGCCGCGTTGTTGGACGCATTCAGCATTGAGCGCCGGGAGTTGGGTCAGGATGTAATGCTGAGCGAGGTCATCAGCAAGATTCAAGCAGTCGAGGGTGTAGCGTACGTCGATGTGGATACGTTCGGAGGCATTCCGGAGAAGATAGCGGATGCTGAAGGCGCGCGACATTTGATCACTCCGGAAGAGATGGCTATAAAGGTTCAGGAGTTTGTGGAGGCGAGCGAAACGAGTGGGCCACTGCCTCGAGTTAAGGCGAACTTGGCGGATTTTGAGAAGGGTCTCCTTCACCCAGCTCAGATCGCCTATCTGACGCCTGAGGTGCCGGAAACTTTGATTTTGAACCCAATTTGACCGAAAAGAAATTCAAAGCAAAGAACAACAATAAGCAGGAAATTCTTGGCGGCTTTGCGCCTTTGCGTTTTAAGTTTAAACCTGGACAAAATAATGACCGACCATAAAGATCGACTTTATGAGCTGTTGCCCGTCATCCATCGCCAGCGCGACGCGGAGCAGGGCTACCCGCTGCGCGCGCTGCTGCAGGTCATCGCCGAGCAGGTCAACGTCGTCGAAGAAGATATCACCCAGCTTTACGAGAACTGGTTCATCGAAACCTGCCAGGATTGGGTGGTTCCCTATATCGGCGACTTGATCGGCTATCGGATTGTCCACGAAGCGGGCGAGCCGGGAGAAGTGACCACCACGCAGGGCCAGCAGCGCAATAAAATCTTGATCCCGCGCCGCGATGTCGCCAATACCATCCGCGATCGCCGGCGCAAGGGCACGCTGGCGCTGCTCGAACAACTCGCCAACGACGTTGCCGGTTGGCCGAGTCGCGCGGTGGAATTTTACAAGCTGCTTGGTTGGACGCAACACCTCAACCACCAGCATCCGAAGCGTGGTCGCACCGTCGATCTCCGCAACGGCCAGGCGCTTGATCTCATCGACGGCCCATTTGATGAATTGGCTCATACGGTCGATGTGCGCCGGATGAACTCGCACCGCTCCATTGGCCGTTACAACATTCCGAGCGTGGGGCTTTTCGTCTGGCGGCTCAAGGCTTATCCCGTAACGAAAGCGCCGGCCTATTGTCTTGAAGATGAAGGGCCACATTACTACACCTTCAGTGTGCTGGGCAACGATGGTCCGCTTTACGCCAAACCGGAGCCGGAAACGGAGCCGACGCATATTGCCGAAGAATTAAACCTGCCCACGCCTATTCGGCGGCGGGGATTCGAAGACAAAGTCATGGTTAATGGGCATGTCACGCGTACGCAGGCATCTGACGCCTATTATGGCAAAAGCCTGATAATTTGGGCGCCGGGCTGGCCAAGCGCAGACGCCGAGCAGCCGATTCCGCGAGAGAAAATCATACCGGCAGATTTGAGTGATTGGCACTATCGTCCGCTCCGCGACTACCTCGCGGTTGATCCCGTGCTCGGTCGTATTGCCTTTCCTCCCAGCCAGTTGCCGAAAAAGAATGTTCGGGTTTCCTATTATTACCTTTTCAGTGCGGACCTTGGCGGCGGTGAGTACGACCGGCCGCTCCTGGAGCCCGCGCAATATGAACTGATTCAGGTCAGCGGCGCGGAGCAGTTTAAGACCGCTTTGGCCCGTTGGAAGCAGGATGATGATGCGCTGTTTGAGACGCAACCGAGCCATGCCGTGATCGAGATCACCGACAGTGATGTGTATGTGCAACCGATCAACATCACGCTCAAGCAAAATCACAGCCTGCAGATTCGCGCAGCCAACCGCGTTCGTCCTGTGATTCGTTTGTTGGACTGGCAGACCGACTTGCCAGACTTTATGAGTGTGACAGTCGACCGCGGCAGCCGCTTCACGCTTGACGGTTTGCTCATTACGGGCCGGGGCGTTCATATCCAAGGTGGTCAGAACCAAAACACCTCAAACGAGATTTGCGCGGCGGAAATAACGATACGGCATTCTACGCTGGTTCCAGGCTGGGCGCTGCATTGCGATTGCGAACCGAAACGGCCAGCCGAGCCAAGTCTTGAGTTGTACAATGTGCAGGCGAAGGTCACGATCGCGCACAGCATCATCGGCTCGATTCAAGTTAACCAAGACGAAGTGACGACCGATCCCATTCCCATTCGGATCAACGACAGCATTCTGGACGCTACGAGTTCCGAGCGCGAGGCGTTAGGCGCACCGGGTTGCCCCGTGGCGCACGCCGTCTTGACCATCGCGCGCAGCACCGTGTTCGGACAAATCCAGACGCATGCGATTGAGCTGGCCGAGAATTGTATATTTGAAGGCTTGATCAAAGTCGCCCGGCGTCAGCTCGGCTGCATGCGATTCTGCTACGTCACGCCAGGCTCGCGCACGCCGCGCCGCTACAACTGCCAGCCGGATTTGGTTGACAAGATAGTCGCGGAGCAGGCTAAAAAAGATAAGCTTCAGTATGATGAGTGGAAACATCTTCAGGAATGCGAGCGTCTGCGTGTGCGGCCGCAGTTCAACAGCATGCGCTACGGCACACACACCTATTGCCAATTGGCCGACACCTGCGCCGAGGAAATCACCCGCGGCGCGGATGACGAAGCAGAGCTGGGCGTTTTTCACGATTTGTTTCAACCCCAGCGGGAGGTCAATTTGCGAGCCCGCCTCGACGAGTACACGCCAGCGGGCATGCAAGCTGGCATTATTTACGCAAGCTGATTTTACGGAGACCTTTGCGGCTCCGCGACTTTGCGTTAAGTTTTTTTTGGGAAGAAAAAAATTTAACGCCAAGGCGCAAGGGCGCGAAGACGCCAAGAAAAACTGTTTTAAGAAAAATTGTTCAACGTGATATTTAAGGAGAGACCCATGCACGGCGATTTCTCACGTAACACATTCGATCCATTCAAATACTTCAGCCGCGTGCTCATGCAGCAAGGACGCGTGCAGCTCGATGCGAATTGGAATGAGCAGGTTTCAATTCTCTTGCACTATTTGCAGAGTTTGGCAGCGGATTTGATTGGGTCGTATGGAGGACCACAAGATTTACTGGATACAAACAATAAAATTTCAAAGGAAAATTGTGGATTTAAATTGGTGGTTAAAAATAATCTTGACGACTTTGCAACTAGCTTTCCAGATAGGAGTAAGCTTGCAGAGTCGTTAAATAAAGATCAGTCCAAAATGATTATTGGAAAAGGCCACTATTACGTTGATGGAATTCTTTGTGAAGTGGATAACTACTTTGATTACACAGACCAACCATACTACCCGCTTGCAGATTCTGAAAAACTTGATACATTTAAAGATGGTCTTTCCCGTTTGGTTTACCTCGATGTTTGGGAACGCCACATAACTTACCTCGAAGACGAAGATGGCAACAACCCCAGCATTCGTGAGGTCGCACTCGGCGGGCCGGATACGGCGACGCGGGCAAAGGTGGTTTGGCAGGTGAAAACCACGAACAAGATGCCCGACAACCAAAATGCCATCAACCTTCCGGCGAATGAGAGTGACTGGCGGGCATGGATAAACAAAAACTGGCCCGCATGGGTTGAAAATTGGCAATCGATTAATCGGGGCCAGCTCAAAGCCAAAGGCAAGGAAGACCCTGAGAATAACACCGACCCGTGTATCCTCTCGCCGGAAGCGCGTTATCGCGGCGCCGAGAACCAGCTTTATCGGGTGGAGATTCACAAAGATGGGAAGGGCAGTGATGCAACTTTCAAATGGTCGCGCCAGAATGGTTCAGTCGTCTTCCCGATTCGTGAACTGTCCGGTATGAGAGCGACTCTGGAACACTTGGGGCGTGACGAACGCTTTGGCCTAAAAGTCGGCGATTGGGTGGAGGTTGTGGATGATCATTATGTTCTTCGGAATTGCGCTGAACCGCTTTGGCAGGTTGATACGATTGACCCCGTGAATGTGGTAGTGACATTAAAAAATGCAAAAGGTGTAACGGAAGAGCCTCGTCCGTATAACGAGAATGACGCCAAGACAAAGCATGCCTTGTTGCGGCGATGGGATCACAAGGAAGGCAAAAAGAGTGAGGGTGGACTCGAACTAAAAGAAGGAGCTGCGATCATTCAAGAAAGTAGCAGTGAAAATAACTGGCTCACACTCGAAGACGGCATTCACATTCAATTCCAACCTGACGCAACTTACCGTACTGGCGATTATTGGCTGATTCCCGCGCGCACGGCCACGGGTGATGTGGAGTGGCCTGGTTTGGTTGGAAATCCTGAACCGTTACCTCCGCACGGAGTCCAGCATCATTACGCGCCGTTGGCGATCATTTCCGTAGATGCAACAGGCACCATCGCTATAATAGCCGAACTCCGGCGCAGGATTGAACCGCTCGGGGAACCTATACCATAATCCGGCGGGAAGAAGGCCCACTCAATATGGTTTTGCTCAGGCTTTTCGGTTTTTCTGCTTGGATTGGTTTGTTGATTTAATGGAGGGGTTCGGGAACGAGTATCGTGAATACATGAAGGGCACGGGGCGGTTCCTGCCGCGGTTGATTGGCTCAAGAAAGTAAAAAGGCGATTCTATGCGTCCAGAATCGCCTTTTTGTTTTGGGCGTATCGGGAAAACTGCCTTGCTTTTTTGAGCGAATATCATATCCTTGTTGGCGCTTTCGAATATAATCGACTCTTGTTTGTCGTCGGAAATATGAGCATCTTTCTTGCCATGAACAAGGCCACTTTTGTTGTTGGCGACGCCACAGCTTGCGAGCAAATCATCATCACTTAAACCAAGGAAGAAGGCGATGCGAAAATTCTGCCGCAACGTGCTGCTTGGCATAACGCAGTTTCTTTCGTTTGCAACGATGTCCTTTTCACAACAGCCTGCGAGTGTCCCAACTTCTGAGCAAACCAACCTCGAAACGCAATTCGATTCATATCTCCAGCGTGATAACCTGCGCGCATGGATGAAGCGCCTGTCGGCACGGCCGCATCACACCGGCTCGGCTTATGGCAAAGCCAACGCAGAATTCATTGCCGAACAGTTCCGGTCCTGGGGTTATGAAGCCAGGCTCGAAGAATTTCATGTGCTCTTTCCCACACCGAAAACGCGCGTGCTGGAAATGGTCGCGCCGCAAAAATTCAGAGCCAAACTTGAGGAGCCGGCGCTCAAAGAGGATGCAACGTCGAATCAACAGAAAGAACAATTACCAGTTTATAATGCCTATTCGATGGACGGCGAAGTCACGGGCGAGCTGGTTTATGTCAACTACGGCGTGCCGAAAGATTATGAAGAGCTGGAAATGAACGGTGTGAACGTAAAAGGCAGAATCGTAATTGCGCGCTACGGCGGCTCATGGCGCGGCATCAAGCCCAAAGTTGCCGCGGAACACGGCGCCATCGGCTGCCTGATTTATTCCGATCCGCGCGACGATGGCTACTTTGAAGGTGACGTTTATCCCAAAGGCGCATTCCGCAACGAATTCGGCGCTCAACGCGGCTCGGTCGCGGACATGCCGTTGTATCCGGGCGACCCGCTGACACCCGGTGTGGGTGCAACCAAAGAGGCCAAACGCTACGCCGTGCAAGAAGCGCCTACGCTCACGAAAATTCCAGTCATGCCGATTTCATACGGTGATGCCCTGCCACTCTTGCGAGAACTGGCCGGTCCGGTCGCTCCCGAGGCCTGGCGCGGCGCGTTGCCGATTACTTATCATCTCGGTCCCGGCCCGGCCAAAGCGCATCTCCAGCTCGAATTCAATTGGGAAGTTGTGCCGATCTATAACGTCATTGCGACCATGGCCGGCAGTGAAGATCCGGAGCAATGGATCATTCGCGGTAATCATCACGATGCCTGGGTCAACGGCGCACAAGATCCCATAAGCGGCCTTGTGGCCCTTATGGAAGAAGCGCGTGGCATTGCCGAGTTGGCGAAAACCGGCTGGAAGCCCAGGCGTACGATCATTTATTGCGCATGGGACGCGGAAGAGCCGGGCTTGCTCGGCTCGACCGAATGGGCCGAAGCACACGCCGACGAGCTCAAACAAAAGGCCGTGGTGTACATCAACTCAGATTCCAACGGCCGCGGCTTTTTGGGCATGGGTGGTTCGCATACATTGGAAACATTCATGAATGAAGTCGCACGCGAGGTGATCGATCCACAAAAAAAAATCAACGTGGCGGAGCGCTTGCGCGCGCTGCGAATCATGAATAGCAAAGGTGAAGAACTGGAAGAGGTGCGAAACCGCAGAGATCTTCGCCTGGCCGCCCTGGGCTCCGGCTCGGACTATACGCCGTTTTTACAACATCTCGGCATTGCCTCGCTCAATCTCGGTTACGGCGGAGAAAACGACGGTGGCTCGTATCATTCCGTCTATGACTCGTTCGATCACTACACCCGCTTCGGTGATCCGAACTTCGACTATGGCATTGCGCTGGCGCAAACCGCCGGCCGCGTCGTGCTCCGGCTTGCGCATGCCCAAGCGTTGCCTTTCGAGTTCAACAACTTCGCCGAGACCGTGGCGCGATATGCCAAAGAAGTGATGAAACTCACGGAAGACATGCGCAAGGAAACGGAAGAAAAAAACCGGCGCATTCGTGAAGGAACTTTGGCTGCCGTAGCCGACCCCGCCAAAGCCTTCGTCATGCCACAGACACAACCGCCGGTGCCGTATCTCAATTTCGCGCCGCTGCAAAATGCCGTGGCGAAACTGCAGGAAAGTGCGCGCGGTTATGAAGGCACGCGTAACGCTTTGCAAACGAACGGCTCGGCTTCCTCCGCCAACGTGAGCAAATCCTTAAACAGTGTCTTAATCCAAATGGAACGCCATCTCACGCGCAACGAAGGCCTGCCGCGCCGGCCCTGGTTCGTGCATCAAATTTACGCGCCGGGGTTTTACACTGGCTACGGCGTGAAAACACTGCCGGCGGTGCGCGAGGCAATCGAACAGCGCAATTGGCAGGAAGCCGGCGAGCAAATCGAAGTGGTTGCAAAAACCATTACAGACTATGCCCAACAGCTCGATCGTGCGACTGCAATCGCCCAGACGGCAGCACAGTAGCGGTGTATCCTGACATGTCTAAGCGCATCGTCGTCTGCTCGGATGGCACCTGGTTCACGCCGGAACATAAGCACAAAGGCGTCCTCACGCCCAGCAACGTCTATAAAATTGCCTGCGCCCTCGCACCGCGTGCCAACGATGGCAAAGATCAAATAAACTCTATCACATGCCAGATTCCTCTCCCGATACTCCCGAGGCGATTCATTTCAGAAAGAGCTTCGCGCGGGAGGTGCGCGTCAAATTCATCGGCGTATGGGATACCGTGGGTGCATTGGGCATTCCCAATTGGACAAAGCGAAAACGCGGCAGAAACGATTCATTTGAGCGCTTTTGACCGCTATGATGACGTTGCCCTTTCCTACAGGCCTGCCAACCTGACCGAATATGTTGTCACTCGTGGCCTGCGGCCAAAGCGATAAGAGTGATGCTTTCGTATACACTGAGAACCGGTGCCTACGCAAAGAGCGTTGGCAAAAGTATTGAATCAAGAGTATCTCTTTAGATGAAAGTGTTCGCCACGTGCTCATTTCGTAGGGCAAAGAGATGGCTCACATAGAACTTCCGGTACCGCCTCATTTCGATCCCGCAAAAGTCGCGGAAGTATGGCGCGTGCATTATCAAGAGCGCGCGCAACAGGCCGAGGCCTGGGCGAAACAGCATGGGATTCTGCCAGCCTCCCACGATCGCTTTCGTATTTGTTTGCTGCCCGTTGATGTGCAAAACACTTTCTGCATTCCAGGTTTCGAATTGTACGTGGGCGGCCGTGAGGGCTCGGGCGCAGTGGATGACAATCGCCGCCTGTGCCAGTTCATTTATCGCAACCTGGGTGCCATCACGCACGTCTGCCCGACGATGGATACGCATCAGGCCATGCAAATTTTCCATGCGATTTTTCTGGTCAACGCCGCGGGCGAGCATCCTGAGCCTTACACGCTGATTTCGGCGGAAGATATCGCGCAAGGAAGATGGAAATTCAATCCGGCCGTGGCTAAAAATTTACAGCTTGAGGTGAGCGAAGGTCAGAAACATCTGCGGCATTATACCGAGGCGTTGAAGGATGGAGGCAAATATGACCTCACCATTTGGCCATATCACGCCATGCTGGGTGGCATCGGCCATGCGTTGGTTTCCGCCGTTGAAGAAGCGCTGTTCTTTCACAGCGTGGC
Organism: bacterium; assembly: GCA_050732395.1. GTDB lineage: Bacteria > Zhuqueibacterota > Zhuqueibacteria > Zhuqueibacterales > Zhuqueibacteraceae > JBIOXB01. The sequence continues at coordinate 791 of JBOHQX010000397.1, read as the reverse complement.
GCGTTTGAGCCAGCCCGATTTTCAAGTCAAAGGCAATAATCCGCTCACCGAAAACTATTCCGTCTTGCGGCCGGAAGTATTGGCGGGTGCCTCCGGCAAAGCCATCGCGCACAAGAATTCGCACCTGATCGGTAAGCTGCTGGAATACGACGCCGTCATCATCGCCGGCCAGGCCAAGAGCCATTGCGTCGCATGGACGATCGAAGATCTCTTGAACGAGATGGTGATCACCGATCGCAAACTGGCGCAAAAAGTTTATTTGCTCGAGGACTGCACTTCGCCCGTGGTTGTCCCCGGCGTGATCGATTACACCGAGCCCGCCGACGCCGCGTTTCACAAATTCGCCGCGGCAGGGATGCACGTCGTCCGCTCGACGGAGGCGATCAGCAGTTGGCCCGGGGTTCGGGCGTGAGTGACTCATAAAGTTGTGCTAAAGCTCCACCAACTGGGCAGAACAGTTTAGCGCTCACATGATGCTGCTCCCACATTATTTTGTCAATCAAGCTCTTGAAATTTTGTTCCGGGACTGGGTCATAAGGAGCCTTCGGCTCGCATCTCCTCATTTTTTCCCGCGTAACTCCCTACGCACGTCCTTTAGACAAGCTGAAGCATTTCGTGCAACTCGAAATCTTGTCTGCTGATTGAAGACCGCGAGTGATGCGTCTATCCGTGGGCTTCTTGGAACGAGTTGCATACTGCCCGTTTCGCCGGAAGCGTGGTGAGAATTCATTATCGCCCGCATCCGCGGCATGGCGAAGAGGTGGAAGTTTTTTTGTCGTACAAATGCAGTG
>JBOHQX010000396.1:0-4270 GCA_050732395.1 bacterium | reverse complement strand
CCCGGTGATCGGGGTTGGTTCGGCAAGCAACACCACCGTGTCATCCCGTAGGGATCTTGTTAAGTTTCTGGCACGGTGCTTGTGCTGAAAAAGATGCCTCCTGCATGACATGTTACTTGAAAGCATTTTGCCATCAAATCATCTTGCCCAAGGCCTTTCAATAGTTTTGCCCGTAATGGTTTTGCCCTCTTGAAGAAACACCTTTATTGGATTTGTAAGTGACTGAATGACTCAATTGCCCGGCGGCATGCCGGCGGGGAGTACCGGCAAGGGCACTTGATTCCTCACCGGTGGCAAAGTGCGCAAGTACGCCCATAGCGCCTTCAGATCGCTTTCCGGCGCGAGTTGCAAGTTTTGCCAGGGCATGGGCGGCAGAACGTCGCGGCCATTCGGCTGGCCTTGGTGCTTGCCGGTACGCAACGTTTGAATGAATGCTGCTTCCGTCCATTCGGCAATGCCAGTAGCGGAATCGGGCGTCAGATTAATGTCGAAACTCACGCCCCACGGGCCGGCCCAAGCGGTGAGCATGGGATCGGTGAGAGCAATGGCGTTGCGCTGCTGCAAATCCCCCGGCGTCCAAGTGGGGAACGGCGCGTTTTCGGGATGGCCGGAAAGCATCCCGTCGTATCCGGCATCGGCATACCGCCGGGGCCCATCACCTTGGGCGTGTGGCAATCATGACAGCCGCCGATCCAACTCAAATATCTGCCGCGCGCGACCAGATCCACGGGTTGCTCGGCTGTGGTGCTGGGCTTTTGGATACAACCTGTCATGGAAATCACTAACATCGTGACTGCGACTGCTTTCATCACGACTCTCATTGCCTTCTCCTTAGGATTGATTTGCAAGTAGCGATTTGCGAGTAGCGGTTGACGATTCACGAGGGAGCTATCAACATTTGAATTCGTAAATCGGCAATCGCCAATCGCCCTTCATCACCAAATTCAGTCACAAAGCATGCACCTCTCCCAATCGCATCCGCCGAATCTGTATGGCATCCATGACACGAACGTCGCGCGGCGGATTTTCAATCGCCCAAACCAAAGCGGCGACCATATGCTCCAGCTTCACCAATCCCAAGCGCTGCGCCATTTCGCGTTTGGACGGGATACGCTCGCAGAGCCAGTACAACGGAACCAGCAAATACGGCCAACGATGGCCCGGGCCGAGCACGTACCAGGGGCGCAAGAACGTCGCCGGCAATCCGCTCCCGCGAATCAGGGCTTCACATTCCGCGCGCACCTGCCAATAGGCCTGCATGATCGGCGCCGGATGCGCGACGCTGACGTACACAAAGTGTTGCACTCCTGCTGCTTGCGCCGCCGGCACCGCCGCTTGCACCGAAGCCAGATCAATTTGGCGAAATTGCTCGGCTTTGGAAGGATTCGGATGTGGGACCCCAATCAAATGAACGAAGGTATCGGCCGGTTGGATTTTGTCTGCGTAAGATTTTTTTTCCAGCGCGTTGCCCAGGACTATTTCACAGCCGGTGAGAAGTCTCTGCTCTGAGCCCGCCCGCGCCAACGCACGCACGAAATGGCTGCGCTGCAGCAATGCCGCAATCAAACGACCACCCATATAACCGGTGCCGCCGGTGATGAAAATTTGGCGCGTAGAGGTTTCAGGCATTATCAATCTTCCGCGCCGCGTGCGGTCAATTCGCGATCGAGCAACAACAGGCCGGGGACGTCGTCGCCGATCATTCTCAAGCGTTCAACAATATCGCTGGCATTTTTTTCTTCTTCGACTTGTTCGCTGATGAACCATTGCAAATGCACCTCGGTGGCATAATCGTGCTCTTTGATCGCGAGGGCGTAGAGATTATTGATCAATGCCGTAACCATGCGTTCGTGTTCCAGTGTTTGTTGCGCCATCTCCAACGGTGTTTTGTAATCCGCCGTCGGGGCCGGAATGGCTTGCAATAGCACGCGCCCGCCGCGATCGTGAGAATAATCGAACAATTTCATCGCGTGCGAGACTTCTTCCTGGCTTTGCAGCCGCATCCAATGCGCGAAGCCTTTGAGATTGATCGATTCGCAAAAAGCCGCCATCGCCAGGTAAATGTAGGCAGAATGCAATTCCGCCTTGATTTGCTCGTTAATCGCGTCCTGAACGGTTTTGCTGATCATGAAATGCTCCCTTCCGAAACATGAAAACGAATTTTCCGTCAAATATATCGTGCCGTAAAAATATGCCATTTTTCACGGAAAAGCGCAAGCGTGGAATGTTTGCACCTGGTCCAACGGGACGAGCCGTGAAAGGGGGCGAAAGGCGGTTTGCCGCCTTTGCGGGATCGATGTTTTTGCTTTTATGCAAAGGCTTCAACTTAACATTGTCAAGCTATGAGCTAATCGCCAAACCGGCCTCCTTGAAAAAGTTATGGCATCCCTTAAAAGGTTTGATTATCGTTATTCCAACCGGCACGCTCATGCCACCTCCAGGTTGAACCACATTCTGACACTCAATCTGAGTCTGAAACGGAGCAAGGTGAAGGGCGATTGCCATGAACCCTATGCCGGCGTGATGTCCTGGCAAAACCCGGTGCTCTGAGTGCGTGCAAAAGTCAAAACCAAAAATATCATAAAAATCCGGAGGTCCCATGTCATTCTGGGCGGACGCTGCCACCTTGCTGTGGTTTGTCATTGGGCTCGTATTGGCGCTGGCCGAGTTCATCTTGCCGGGCCTGGTGATCATATTTTTCGGCGCTGGCGCATGGATTACGGCGCTGGCGTTGATGCTCGGCGTCATCCATTCCTTCAACGAGCAACTGCTCGTGTTTCTTGCTTCATCTATTTTTTCACTGATCGTATTTCGCAAACACGGCCAGAGCTACTTCGAGGGTAAAGTCTCCGGCAAGCTGGCGCCGGGCGAGTCGCTCGAAGACGTGCACGGCCAGAGAGCCGTCGCGCTGACCGCGATCAAACCCAAGACGGTGGGCGGAAAAGTCGAATACAATGGCGCGCCCTGGCCGGCGGAAGCCGAAATCGAGATCGAAGCTGGAACGGTGGTGGAAATCATCAAACGCAACAATCTCACTTTGATGGTCAAACCATTATCATGACGCCGCGCGGGCGGCACCCCAATGGGGGCAGCTTCAAATTAGAAGTTGGTCAAACGGATTGACTATATGATCTGTTGGTCACGAAACTTTCAGAGTTTCATTCTAAGATCCTTTGTCTAATCGCTCAAGGAGGAAGGCATGTCGATGGAAACCATCGTTATTATCGGATTGATTCTCTTCGCGCTGATCACGCTCGCGCGCACGGCGGTCGTAGTCCCGCAGAAGACCGTTTTTATCGTGGAACGGCTGGGCAAGTATCACGGCACGTTCGAAGCCGGTTTTCATATTTTGCTGCCGTTCGTCGATCGTGTCGCGTACCGGCATTCGCTCAAGGAAATGGTCATCGACGTGCCGCCGCAAACCTGCATCACGAAGGACAATATTCAAGTTGAGGTGGACGGGGTATTGTACATGCAGGTGGTCGATCCGGTCAAAGCTTCATACGGCATCAGCGACTATCGCTTCGCCTCCATCCAGCTTTCGCAAACCACCATGCGCAGCGAGGTGGGTAAGATCGAGCTGGACCGCACTTTCGAAGAGCGTGAAAAGATCAATCACGAGATTGTCAACGCCGTGGACAAGGCCTCGGTGCCATGGGGTGTCAAGGTCACGCGCTACGAAGTGAAGAACATCGTGCCGCCCTCGAGCATTCGCGATGCCATGGAAAAACAGATGCGCGCCGAGCGCGAAAAGCGGGCCTTGATCGCGGAGTCTGAAGGCGACAAGCAGGCCAAGATCAATCGCGCCGAAGGCGACAAGCAGGAGGCCATTGCCCGTTCCGAAGGCGAGAAGATGAAACGCATCAACGAGGCCGAAGGGCGCGCGCAGGAGATCGAACGCGTTGCCATGGCGACGGGCAAAGGGATTCGCGAGATCGCCTTGGCCATCAGCGAGAAAGGCGGTTTGGACGCCGTGAATCTGCGTATTGCCGAACTATATCTCGGCGAATTCGGCAAATTAGCGCAGAAGAATAATACCATGATCATTCCTTCGAATCTTTCGGACGTGGCAGGTATGGTGGCAGCAGTCGGCAAGATTTTCAGCACCTCGCGGCCGACAACCGAGGCCAGTGGGCAGGCGAAAGCTTAGTGCCCTGCCTCGTAAATTCGGTGACGTATTCTACATTTGGAATACATGTGATCTCTTTTGTAACTGATCTTCTGCTTCTTAATCCCGAAGGGATGACATGATTATAGCTTGATGTTAAGA
>JBOHQX010000395.1:0-17730 GCA_050732395.1 bacterium | reverse complement strand
GGGACGAATCTTATACCGGCATCGGTCGTGAGGTTCAACGGTGCAGACCGAACGACGAGCCTTGTCAGCAGCACGGAGCTCACCGCCACCATTCCGGCGAGTGATTTGACCACCGCAGGAACGTTCACGATCACCGTGTTCAATCCCGCACCGGGTGGGGGGATATCGAATGCTCAAACATTCACGGTGAATCATCCCGTTCCCGTCACGAACAGCATCTTGCCATCAAGTAAGACCGTGGGCGATGCCGGATTCATCATGACCGTGACCGGGGCGAATTTTGTATCGGGATCCATCGTGAGGTTCGACGGTGTAGCCCGAGCGACGAACCTTATCAGGAGCACGGAGCTTACCGCCACCATTCCGGCGAGTGATTTAACCACTGCAGGAACGTTCAATATTATCGTATTCAATCCCGCACCAGGTGGTGGGGCCTCCAATGCCCAGACTTTCATTGTGAACAATCCCGCGCCGACCACGTCCAGCATCTCGCCCTCCAACAAGATCGTGGGCGAGGCCGGATTCAGTATGACCGTGAAGGGGACGAATTTTATACCGGCATCGGTCGTGAGGTTCAACGGTGCAGACCGAGCGACGAACCTTGTCAGCAGCACGGAGCTCACCGCCACCATTTCCGCGAGTGATTTGACCACTGCGGCAACGTTCAATATTACCGTGTTTAATCCCGGGCCAGGCGGTGGGAATTCCAATGCTCAGACATTCACCGTAAATAATCCCGCACCGACCTCCACCAGCATCTCGCCATCGAGCAAGACCGTGGGCGATGCCGGGTTTACGATGACCGTCGACGGGACGAATTTTGTAGCGGGATCCGTGGTCAGATTCAACGGTTCAGACCGCACGACGACCTTTGTCAGTAGCACGAGGCTTACCGCCACCGTTGCGGCGAGTGATTTGACCACGGTAGGAACGTTTAGTGTTACCGTGTTCAATCCTGCACCGGGCGGTGGCACCTCCAATGCGCAGACATTCACGGTCAATGCAGCAAACAATCCGGCTCCAACTATAACCAGCACATCACCGACGAGCAAAACCGTGGGCGATGCTCAATTCACGATGACCGTGAACGGGACGAATTTTGTAGCGGGATCGGTCGTCAAGTTCGACGGCTCAAACCGTGCGACGACCTTTGTCAACAGCACGCAACTAAATATCACCATTCCAGAAAGTGATTTGATGACCGCCGGAACGTTCAATATCACTGTGTTCAATCCGCCGCCGGGCGGGGGGACATCGAATGCTCAAACATTCACGGTGAATAATCCGATTCCGACCACCACCAACCTCTCGCCCTCGAACAAGACAGTTGGCGAGGCGGGATTTACGCTGACCGTGCAAGGGACAAATTTCGTACCGGGATCGGTCGTCAAGCTCGGCGGCTCAAACCGCCCGACGAGCTTTGTCAACAGCATGGCGCTTACCGCCGCGATTCCGGCAAGTGATTTGACGACCGCCGGAGCGTTCAATATCACCGTGTTCAATCCGCTGCCGGGTGGGGGAACATCGAATGCGCAGACACTTACAGTGAGCCCGGTAGGCAATCCTTTACCGACTTTGGCCAGCGTCTCGCCGACAAGCAAAACTGTAGGCGCTGCTCAATTCACGATGATCGTAAACGGGACGAATTTTGTCTCAAGTTCAATGGTGAAGTTCAACGGTTCGGACCGCCCGACGACCTTTGTCAACGGCACAGAGCTTACCGCCACGATTCCGGCAAGTGATTTGACCACACCGGGAACGTTCAATATCACCGTGTTCAATCCGCCGCCGGGTGGGGGGACATCGAATGCGAAGACATTCACAGTGAGCACGGCAGACAATCCTGTTCCAACTTTGACCAGCATCATGCCAACGAGCAAGACCGTAGGCGATGCGGGTTTCATCATGACCGTGAAAGGGACGAATTATATACCGGCATCGGTCGTCAGTTTCGGCGGCTCAAATCGCCCGACAGCCTTTCTCAGCAGCATGGAGCTTATCGCCACCATTCCGCCAAGTGATTTGACCACCGCGGGAACGTTCAATATTACAGTATTCAATCCGCTGCCGGGCGGGGGAACATCGAATGCTCAGACATTCACAGTGAGCCCAGTAGACAATCCTGTCCCCACTTTAGTCAGCATCTCGCCAACGAGCAAGACAGTTGGCGATGGTCAATTCATGATGACCGTGACCGGGGCGAATTTTGTATCGGGATGCACCGTGCGATTTAACGGTTCAGACCGCCCGACGACCTTTATCAACAGCACGCAGCTTACCGCCATGATTCCGGCAGGTGATTTGACGGCCGCCGGAACGTTCAACATCAGCGTGTTCAATTCGGCGCCGGGCGGGGGAACATCCACCGCTCAGACTTTTACAGTGAATAATCCTGTTCCGGCCACAACCAGCATTTCGCCGGCGAACAAAACCGTGGGCGATGCCGACTTCGCGATGATCGTGAACGGGCAAAATTTTGTATCGGAGTCTGTTGTGCGGTTCAACGGTTCAAACCGCCCGACGACCTTTGTCAACAACACGGAGCTTACTGCCACGATTCTGGCAAGTGATTTGATCACCGCCGGAACGTTCAATATCACTGTGTTCAATTTGGCGCCGGGTGGGGGGACCTCAAATGCTCAGGCATTTATCGTGCGCCCTCAAAACGTGACCTTGAGAAACGTCTCACCGACAAGCGGCAACAGATTGGAGACATTGAATGTTGTCTTTACAGGAACGAACTTTATCGGCGGCGTCACCTCCGTGAATGTTGGAAAATACATTACGGTCAACTCAAGGACAGTGGACAGCCCGACAAGCCTGAAGGCCAATCTCACGATCACGGCATTTGCCGTCACTGGCCAACGTGCCTTCTCGGTCACTAATATTGTTGCGCCAGACAGCGTAACCTCGGAGCCTATGCTCTTCACTGTCAATAACCCCGCGCCAATCCTGGAGAAAATCGATCCGGCATTTGGCGGCAGGCGGCAAAGTCTGGAAGTCGTCTTTAAGGGAAAGGAATTTTTCAATGATGCCAGCTCTGTGAACGTGGGGCAAGGGATCACAGTGGAGTCGACGACGGTGGACGACCAGACGACTCTGCGAGCTGTCCTCACCATCGCGGGTGACGCCACCCCGGGCGGACGTAACTTCTTTGTCACCAACAGTGGTCCCGGCGGAGGAAGGTCGGACAATCTCACGTTCACAGTGAAGCAAAATAGAGCTCCAAGCATCACCCATACGCCTTCGTCACCGCATCCGAGCGGACAAGAAATTCCAGTTCAAGCCCTCATCGTCGATGATGATTCTGTCGGCATCCGCGCCACATTGTATTATCGCCAAGGTGGAGAGGCCAATTTCAACGCCATAGGGATGACAAGCAGCAGTAGCACATTTCAAAAAAATATCCCGGCCGACGCTGTAACTTCCCGCGGCGTGGAGTACTTTATCACTGCGGAGGATGCGGATAGTCTCACGTCACGGTTGCCGGTTTCAGGTATTTTCTCCATCCAGATACAAGTGGACAAAGAAGCCAAGCCGGATCCGCAGCCTCATGGCAGCACGCAAAATGCCTATCGTCTGATCTCCATGCCCCTAGATTTGAATGACAAAAGTCCCGGCGCGGTGTTGCAGGATGACCTGGGCGAGTACGACGATACCAGGTGGCGCTTCTCCGAGTTTCTCGCTAATCAAACTTACGCGGAATTTCCCAACACCTCGCCGATGACACCGGGAAAGGCGTTTTGGCTCATCGCTGTGGAGGCGGGCAAGGTCATTGGCACCGGCGCTGGCAAATCGAATCGGACCGATGCGAAATATGCCGTGGCTTTGCATCATCAATGGAATTTCATCGGCAATCCGTTCAATTTCGCCATTCCGGTGGGTAATCTTCGCTTGAAAAGCGGCGGGCAATCCCCCCCGAATCTTTACTTTTACAATGGCACTTGGAACGATCCGTTCATCACGCCGGTCAGGGACATGCGACCCTTTGAAGGTTACGCAGTGTACAGCAATGCACTTTCGGGGGACACCCTTTTTATCGATCCCGATCTATCCTTGAGAGAAACATTGACCCCTGAAAGCAATGAGACTTTGTGGTCGATTCGTATTTTAGCAGAGAGCCGCCAGGCGCGCGATGTCAATAATGTTGCGACGGTGGTAGCATCAGCTTCCCGTGCTCGGGATCGAATGGATCACCCCGAGCCGCCAGGAGTTGGTGAATACGTTTCGGTTTACTTTCCTCACCGCGATTGGGTGCCTACCAGCCCGGGTTATTGCACCGATGCCCGGCCCGAGTTCTCGCAGGGCGAGATTTGGTCATTCGAAGTCGCCAGCAACATTCGCGACCAGGTGAATTTGACTTTTGCCGGCGTTGCAGAGGTGCCTGAGGGATTTGAGGTTTGGGTCATGGATGAGGCGCTGCAGCTTTCGCAAAATCTGCGGGAAAGCAACCGGTATGCCGTGGCCGGATCCGGCCCGGAACATCCCAAGAAACTGAAACTCATTGTCGGTCGCGCGGAATTCGTCGCCGCGAGCCTGACCCAGGTCAAAGTCATTCCCGCAAGTTATGAAATGTCGCAGAATTTCCCGAATCCCTTTAATCCTGCCACGACGATTCGGTATGGCTTGCCGAAAGCGGAGCGAGTGACGTTGAAGGTTTATAATCCTCTGGGAGAGGAAGTCGTCACTTTGATTGACAATGCCTCCAAAGAAGCCGGGTATCACGCCGCGATCTGGGATGGCCGCAACCAAAGCCGGCAGCAAGTGGCGAGCGGAATTTATTTCTATCGGCTTCTCGCCGGCAGTTTTGTCATGGTGAAGAAGATGGTGTTGGTGCAGTGACTCCGGAAAAACCATTTAGCCATCTGGGGAAATCTAACAACCATGTATGCCGATCCATTCGCAATTCACAATTGACAATTCACAGTTGACAATTGTGAATTGCCTAACATGACATTCTTGTAGCTCGACGGAGGATCAGTGTAAATCCAAACCGATGCAGGAGTTTACTCATCCCGAGGAGATCACAAAGATGAAAGGCGCGGTTGTTTTTTTGTCTTTGTTGTTGCTGCTATCGAGCAATGCAAGCGCGGATGATTTTGGTGGGGAGGCAGCACAAGGCAGCTACGCCGCTGGGAATAGCGTGGAAAATAATCCTCCCGTCATCTCCCATACACCTTTGCCACCTCAGCCGCGCGATGAACGAATCACAATTGAAGCCACCATTGTCGGTGACCCGGCTGGTGTCTCTGTCAAATTGTATTACCGTCAGGGTGGGGAGATCGATTTCACCGATGAATCGATGTCAGGCAGCGGTAACGCGTTCAGAGGTACCATCCCAGCCAGCGAGGTAAGGTCCCGTGGTGTGGAGTACTTTATCGAGGCGACGGATGGTGCTGAGACGACACGATTACCAGTTGCAGGCAATTTTTCCATTCCGATCGAGATCGGTAGCCAGCGTAAGCAGACCGCGCAGCCTCATGGCAGCGCGCAAAATGCCTATCGTCTCATTTCAGTACCCTTTGAGCTGGTCGACAAAAGTCCCGGCGCAGTGTTGGAAGATGACCTGGGCAAGTACGACGATACCAAGTGGCGCTTCTCAGAGCCGCTGAATCAAGCCTACACGGAATTTCCCAACACTTCGCCACTGGTACCGGGAAAGGCGTTCTGGCTCATCGTGATGGAGGCGGGCAAGGTCATTGACATCGACGACGGCATATCGAATCGAACCGACGCGAAATATGCCGTCGCTTTGCGTCCGCAATGGAACTTCATTGGCAACCCATTCAATTTCAGAATTCCGGCGGCGAAACTTAGTTTGAAAAGCAGCGGTCAATCTCCCCGGCTTTACTTCTATGATGGCACTTGGAGCAGTCCGGAGTTCGTGCAGGTCAACGAGCTGGAACCCTTCGAAGGTTACGCGCTGTATAACGACTCGCCTACGGGGGATACTCTTTTTGTCGATCCTGATTTATCCTCGACAGGAACTTTGAGACCTGAGAGCCATGAGACTCTGTGGTCGATTCGTATTTTAGCACACAGCCGCCAGACCCGTGACGTCAATAATGTTGCAACGGTCGTTCCGGAAGCTTGCCGTGCTCGGGATCGGAGGGATCATCCCGAGCCGCCGGTGATTGGTGAATACGTGTCGGTTTATTTTCCTCATCGCGATTGGGCGCCTCCCAGCCCGGGCTATTGCACCGATGCCCGCCCTGAGTTCGGGCGCGGCGAGATCTGGGAATTCGAAGTCATCACCAATATTCGCGATCGGGTGAATTTGACTTTTGCCGGCCTTGAAGAGGTGCCGGAGGAATTCGAGATTTGGATCGTTGATGAGGCGCTGCAGCTTTCGCAAAATCGGAAGGTCAAAATTTGCATTTGATTTTTTATCTCCCCTATGACAAATCTGTGATAAGAGAATCCTGGTCGGAGACTCGGATGCAATTAAACCCCCTCCTACTCTGATATAGAACCAACACCGATCAATTGCAGGGCAATTACCGACACTACAAATAGCCACCCTCGCGGTCTATATTTTTATCACCTGCGCGCCGGAGAATTTGAGCAGACGAGGAAGATAAATCTAGTGCAATAAGCGATTGCACCTTTGTCACGCCCTTGCAGGATGTAAGCCTTTGTTTTCTGCAATGATTTAGCTATAACAACTAAATCATCAGGCATGAAGATTGCTTATAGATTTGGAGCTCCCATGAAAGCACTCAATGCTAAAAAAGTCGTCGTCGCCGGTGGAACAGGAAACGAATGACTATTCGAAGGAATTGAATATGCAGCACTGCAGATGTCTCATCTATCGCAGCATGGTTCTCGCGCTATTCCATACAATTTTCTGGGTTGACAGCGTACAGCCACAAGGTCTTTATGAACCAGAGCTGACCAAGGCAGAGCAAGCATATAATGAAGGCTTTTTTGACCAGGTTCTCGCTTTGGTTAACGCTTGCCTGGACAAGGGCGATCTCACTACGGCCGAACGAGCCTGGGCCTATAAACTTTTAGGACAAGCAAATATTTCGAAGAACGAGCTCCAGCTCGCCAGGAGTTATGTGCAAAAGCTGCTCGAGGTGGCGCCTGATTACGCGCCGGATCGGGATCAGGATCTGCACGCGTGGATAGAGCTTGTCGAGGAGGCCAAAATGGAGCGGGAACGGCAGCTTCAACCACAACAACCTGCACCTGCGGATGAAGAAGCGCTCGCTCGTGCAGCCCCAACCGGGAAAGGGCGAGGCAAGATGTGGCTTTGGTTTGGAGGCGGCGGCACATTGGTCACAGCGGGAGTCATATACGCGTTGGTTTCACAAAAAGATCAAAAGGAATCAAATGGATTTCCGGATCCTGTGGGAAGACCATAAAGGGGTAAATCAAGCGCTGTACAGCAGATGGTGCATTCGGGAGATTGCGGGAGGGTGAGCAAATGCTACTTGGAGAGTGAAGTACTTTAAGCGTTTAGCTTTTCAAACAGTGTGAGCACAATGACTATCCGTTTCGTACGCGGGATGGCCTCGACAAGATGCATCCTGCCGATATTATTGTATTGGCTGTTTTTGTATATTGGAGCTGCCTCAGGGCAACTTCTTCCTCAGGCCACAACCAACGAGGAGGCCAATGTCACCGCCACGTCCGCCACGTTGAACGGTGAAGTGGATGCAAACCTTCTGCGCGTGACGGTCAAATTTGAATATGGCCTCTCCTCGAGCTATGGAAACACTGTGACGGTAGGTACGGTGATGGGCCAAGATCCGGTGCCAGTGAGCTATGAGCTCACAGGGTTATTGTCCAACACAACCTACCATTATCGCGTGGTCGGCGAGTACCTTGGTCTCTTGGGAGAGCTCTTGAGAACCGAGGGCGAGGACGAATCCTTTACGACTTTGCCTCTCAATCAACCGCCCGAAGTAGCCAATTCCATCCTCAACCAAACGCTCACGGCCGGCGGAGCTTCCTTCACGCGCAATTTGAATGCTGCGCCTGCGGTATTCAGCGATCCCGATGGTGACGCACTCACCTTTACTGCGAGCTCGAGTGCCGCGCAAGTCGCAATCGCAAGCGTATCCGGAAGCATGCTTACGGTCAGGCCCGTGGCCGTCGGAGACGCCACGATCACCGTGGGGGCCAATGACGGCAAAGGCGGAGCGAGGCTCACGACATTCATGGTGATCGTCGTCGGCAACGAATTGCCGAAAGCGACTACGAATGCCGCGACGAACATCAGCTCAACTTCGGCCATCTTGAATGGCACGGTAAATCCGAATGATGACAGCACTACGGTCACATTTGAATATGGCACGGACAGCAATTACGGCAGTACAATCAGAGTAGAGCATCATTTAACGGGCAATAGCGACGTTGCAGTCAGGGCTACACCCATTGATCTTGCTGCCAAGACAACTTTCCATTATCGGGTCGCGGCAACAAATAGCTCTGGAACGGCTTACGGCCGGGATACAACCTTTACCACGCTTGCGCTGGGTTCGGCGCCTTCGGTCATGACCGCGACCGCGGCAGAAGTCTGCAGCACTTCCGCCACGCTACAGGCCACCGTAAATCCGAATGGCCTGGAGACTGCAATCCTGTTCGAATATGGCACCAGCGCTAGCTATGGCGACACGATGCCGGCTTCACCAGGCCTGGTGTCCGGAGTCGATTTGGTCGCGGTGCGTGCTGATCTCACGAACCTTCCTTCCGGCGTAACGTACCATTATCGCGTGGTCGCGAGCAGCGCTGCAGGAAGAAGCCCCGGCGCGGATCAAGCCTTTCGAACTTATCCTCGCGACTGGCCGAACCTCAGCACGACCATCAACTTTCCCTCGCATGGCAATGCTTCAGATTACCAAGCTGCCGACTATCGTATCGTGGGATTGCCCGGTACAGGGGATCGCGCCGTCAGCGAATTATTTGCCGGGCAGCAGAATGAAGACTGGGCAGTGGTTTGGGATAACGGCGCCTCGAGCAACTATTTCATCCGATTCAACGGTGGATCGGATTTTGAGCTGTCCACCGGTCGCGCTTTCTGGGTCATCCAGAGGGGGCCCTTGCAGATCAATACCAGCGCTCCCTCGGCGCCGTTGGAATCATGCCAATTCGCGTCTATTCCGCTTCACAACGGCTGGAACCTCATCACGAATCCGTTTTTATCTCCTATGCCCTGGGCAGCCGTCAAAGCTTTGAATGGCATCGATGCTCCTCTCTGGCAATATAACGGCACAGCCGGATTCACCGAATCCGACACGCTCAAACCGTACGTTGGGTTCTATTTCGATAATACTACGGCTCTCGCGGCGCTCAATGTCCCTTACTCCCCCTCATCGGCAGTCGCAATCGAGGTTGATCCGGTAAAATGGCGAGTACACATAACGCTGGCCACGGGCGCTTTCGTTGATAAAATCACCTCATTTGGAGTAGCCCACGCCGCGAAGTCCGAACTTGACCCTTTCGATTTTCGCAAGCCACGCGCACTTGCTGCCGTTCCAACCGTCGCTTTTCATCGCCCCGATTGGGACGCGCAATACGGCACGTTTGCCACGGACATTCGTCCGGAGATTATTGACTGTGAAAGTTGGGAATTTGAAGTGCGCACGCAGGAACTTGGCACTGCACAACTGACCTTCTCCGGCATCGGCAAAATTCCCACATGGTATGAAATTCATTTGATCGACGAGGGCAGAGCCGCAACGATCAATTTGCGGGAAGATTCGCTTTATCATTTTACGCCGGCGACGGAGACTTCAAAGTTCAGCGTCATGGTCGGCAAGCAGGAGGTGGTGCAGGAGAGGCTGAGCGCGATTGCTCTTCCCAAAGAATTTGCGCTGGGGCACAATTATCCCAATCCATTTAATCCGGAGACGACGATGCCGGTTGCCGTACCCAGTGCTTCCGAAACCGAGCTGGTGGTCTATAACATGCTCGGCTCGAAGGTGAAGACCATTTATCGCGGCACCTTGCAAGCCGGACGATACTGGTTCACTTGGGAAGGCAAAGACGAGGCGGGGAATCCGGTGGCGACCGGGGTTTATTTTTATCGTTTGAGGACAAGCACCAGCGTGACTTTGTTGGGGAAAATGCTTATGATCAGATAAGACCCAGCTGGTGAAGAAGTTTGTGGACGCTCTTGGCAATAAGGACCCTTTCGGTTGGAAAATCACTGCCTTCCCGGGCATACCATTGAGAAGAATTCTTCAGCATGCTGTTAGGCGCGTTTTGAAATGCACACCACCACCGACCGGGGTTGCACCAAATAGGCCTTGCCCGCGAGCTTCACTTCGTTGCCTTCATCGACAATATCGTCCGGCGAGCTGAGAGAGGTATCACCCACACGATGCCATTGCTTGCCGGCAGGAGGTTGATGCAAAATAAAACTGCGCTCGTCCCCATAACCATTGATCATGATGTAGATGTCGTTGTCGTCATCCTCGCCGTCGAATTCCTCTTTTTCACCGTTCAGCAAGACGGCCAACGCCCGCGAGGATTCATCCCAATCCGTGGGCTCGGCGTCAACCCCGTGCCAGCAGACATCGCGCAAAAGATCGGTACCATGGTCTTTGCCGGCGAGGAAACGCCGGCGCCGCAACACTGGATGCACGAGGCGAAAAGCCATAAGCTTCTGAAAAAAGCGCCCCATCTCCGCATTCTTTTCAACCAGGCGCCAGTCGAACCAACTGATCGGGTTGTCCTGGCAATACGCGTTATTGTTGCCGAGCTGCGTGCGCAAAAACTCGTCACCACCCAAAATCGATGTGCGTATAGCCGGTGTTGGCCTGGACGCGGCGCGTCGTTGAGAACGGATAGGCGGTGGTCAGCATGGCCTGATCGTAAAAAGTCCGCTGGCGAAACTCCGCGGTCATGAGCGCGGGCACCAGTTGATCATTGATGGTTATCTCCGTAGGGCCGGATAAAGTCTGGCTGCTGCGCGAAGCAAAGTGTCCTGCCATTACTCCCCAGTTCCAGCGGCGCTTGAGATTCTGATAAAAGGCTTGAGCACCAAGATCTTTCAGGCCGCAATTGGCGCTGACAGCAACACTCAACTGATGATTGCTCAACATGTCACTGAAGTAAAAGCTCATCCCTCCCGAAAGCTGCGTGCCAAAACGATCGATCCCGACTCTCGTTCAGCGCACTCACGGGAGGCAGCACACCGGCTTGCTCCAAGAATTCTCCATTCGTTGCCGGCCACGCACCGGCCGCCAGCTCCGGTTCCAGGGAATAGACGCTGTAATTTCTTTTTTCGAAAACAGAAAATATCATGCGGCCATTCTTCTGCGCCACCGACATGGCCGGCGAAACGGAATTCAAGCCGCTCACACCAGTTGCCAAGCGCATCACTTGGAAGATCTCACCGGTGTCGAGTGCACACGATAAATGTCACGATAACCGCCACGATCGGAAATAAAATAAAGATCGCGCCCACGTCTTCTACTGCGATTTGCCGTTCAGTTTTTCGTGAGGCCACATCCAAGATGGCAATTTCGTTGTCACCCTCTGCAAAAACCACAACTGCGAGCTTGCGGCTGTCCGGCGACCAAGAACCCGCCGAATCTGTGATGCGCAAGGCATCGAAATGACGATCCGAATTTGAGCTGGCGAGCTTTTTCAAAATTTTGCCGGTTTTCGCCTCCGCCAGAAACAAATCCATCGCTGTAAGTGAAACGGAGCGCTCCGGCCCATTGCTTTGACAGCACATCTGCGTTGAGGCCGAACATATGGACAAATGCTGTATCCAGCCCCACCAGTCCGGACATCCGGTACAGGCGCGTGAGCGCGATTCATTTTGCTGCTTTTTTGCCGCTGGCAGCTAACAGTGGTCAAGCGCTGAAGCTGCGCAGCGCCAACTGCACTTTTGCCAGCGTCAATCCAAATTGGGATTCCGAATACAGCGGCGTGGAAAAATATTGGCCATGAAAGCCGGCGGCAATTTGCCAGCTTGTGAATTGCAGTGGCTGTTGAACGGGCTCTTTTCCAATTGCGTTTGGATGCGGCTTTGTATGAGTCCGCACCGCCGCGAACGCCCGGCCAAATGGGTCGAACACGCGTCAAAGGCAAGCGCTTGCCAAACTCGAACGGCGATCATTTGAAACCACATTCCAGATGAGAGATGTACTGAAGCCCCCTTGCCCTTTGGGTCTTTAGCGCTAAATCCTGTCCTTTCCTGTCCCCATTTGTCCCTGCCGTCAAATAAAAAATGGAACCTAGTTGGTTCCAACTGGTCGATGCTGATCCCTGGTGCCTGACGGAAATTTTCAGGTTTCAGCTTGCCCAACTCCTGCGAAAATCTTGATTTTTTTGTAACAATAGTTTATACTTGTAATAATCATTACATAGGTCTTGACGATGAAGTGGCTTTTTCTCGTTCACCAACTGCAAACCCCGCGCTCGCGCGAGCGGGTCAAAATCTGGCGGCTGACCAAAAAAGTCGGAGCGGTGCTCTATCGTAACTCGGTTTACGTTCTTCCCTATAGCCAAGAACGGCTGGAGGACTTTCAGTGGTTATGCCAACAGATCAGAGACGCCGGCGGCGAAGCTTCGGTATTCGTCTCGGAATCTCATGACGAGAAGGAATATCGCGCGTTACGGGGGCTGTTTCAGCGCAGCCGTGAAGAAGATTATGCGGCGATACAATCAGCGGCAGAGAAATTGTTGGAGCGTATCCGCCGCGCGAAAAAAGCGTCGCAACCTTCCGCTGCGGTCGTGAAAGCGCTGGGCAAAGAAGCCAAAAAGTTAAACGAATCGTTTGCCGAGATTCAACGCGTTGATTTTTTTGACACACTACTTAGCAAGAAGCTGAATCACGCGTTGGAACAAATCAAGACTCATCTGGCTGCGATTGAGCCGCAGCGAGAGTCTCCGCAACCGCTCAAGCGATATTCCCGCAAGACTTTTCAAGGACAAGTTTGGAGCACGCGCGAGCACATTCACATCGACCGGCTCTGTTCGGCGTGGCTGCTTCGGCGTTTCATCGACCCGAAGGCAAAGTTTGTTTTTGCGCCAGAGAATAAACTACCAAAAGGCGCCATTCCGTTCGATGTCTTCGGCGCCGAGTTCAGCCATCACGGCGAGGACTGTACTTTTGAGACGTTGCTCAAATCTTTTCAGCTCAAAGACAAAGCGCTCACCGTGATTGCTGAGATCGTTCACGATGTTGACGTCAAGGATGAAAAGTTTGGTCGCCCCGAGGCCGCAGGACTCGACGTGGTGGTGCGGGCATTATCTGATTCACTGCAAGACGACCACAAGGTGCTTGAAATCGGCGCAGTGATTTTCGATGCGCTTTATACCCGTTTCTCCAACAAAAAGCAGAAGGCTTAAAAATATGCCGGCTGCTACACCGTTCTCGTCAAATTTGACCGTCATTTTATCAGGAGCCAACCATGCTACACAAACAATTTCTATTCGCGACTTTTTTCTTTCTGCTTCCGCTTGCCATCGCTTCGGCGCAAACCATCAATTTCGATAAGGACGAAGTTGGCAAAGCGCCAAAAGGATTTTCCACTGCATTGACCGGGAAAGGCAAAGCCGGCGTGTGGGTCGTGATGAAAGACGAAACCGCGCCTTCAAAGCCGAACGTCTTGGCGCAGACGGACATGGATGCCACGGGCTATCGTTTTCCGGTTTGTGTCTATGACGCAGTTGTGACCAAAGATGCCGATATCAGCGTAAAATTCAAACCCGTGAAAGGCGATGGCGATCAAGCCGCCGGCATCGTTTGGCGCTATCTCGACAAAGACAATTATTACATCACCCGCGCGAATGCGTTGGAGGACAATGTGGTGCTCTATAAAGTCGAGAAAGGCAAGCGCGCCGATCTTCCGCTCAAAGGCATCGGACGCACGTACGGCAAGAAAACAAAAGTTCCGAGTGGACAATGGAGCACGCTGCGCGTCGTCGCCAGAGGCAATCTCTTTGAAGTGTATGTCAACGGCGCGAAGCTTTATGAAGTCGAAGACAGCACTTTCACCGGCGTCGGAAAGGTCGGACTTTGGACGAAAGCCGATTCATATACGCTGTTTGATGATTTGATGATAACCGAATTGAAATGAATCGAGAAAGAGAACAGATACGCCATCCTGCTTTTGCTGAAGCATTACGCTTTTGGCTGAAGCTCGGCTTCATCAGCTTTGGCGGCCCGACCGGACAAATTGCGATCATGCACACCGAACTGATCGAAAAGAAAAAGTGGATCGGCGAGACGCGCTTTCTGCATGCGCTTAATTATTGTATGTTGCTGCCTGGCCCTGAAGCCCAGCAGCTTGCAATTTATGTCGGCTGGCTGTTGCACAAAACTACCGGCGGCATCGTAGCGGGCGCGTTGTTCATCCTCCCGTCAATGTTTATTTTGTTGGCATTGAGTTTCGTGTATGTCACGTATGGCAAGCTCGCTGGGATCGTTGCGATATTCTACGGTCTTAAGCCGGCGGTCGTGGCGATTGTCGCGTGCGCCGTCATCCGCATTGGCAAAAAAACGCTCAAAAACAAAGCGATGTGGGCGGTCGCCGCGCTGGCGTTCTTGGCAGTTTTCTTTTTGGATCTGCCGTTTCCGCTGCTCATTATTATGGCCGGTGTCCTCGGCCTCATTGGCGGCAATGTGTGGCCAAAAACGTTTTTACTGGCCGCCAATCACGGAAAATCGAAAGGTGAATATCAAACCGTCATCAACGACGATGACGAGTCGCCATCGCACACCAAACCGTCGTTCGCACGCGCGCTGAAAGTGAGCGCGGTTTGTTTGATCTTATGGTGGCTGCCTGTGCTGCTGGCGGGATGCTGGCAGGGCTGGAGCAGCACACTGTTCAAGCAAGGTGTCTTTTTCAGCAAAGCCGCGATGGTAACTTTCGGCGGCGCATACGCTGTGCTGCCGTATGTCGCGCAGCGCGTGGTGGAAGATTATCACTGGCTCAACACCGGGCAGATGCTCGATGGCCTCGGCTTGGCAGAATCCACGCCCGGCCCGCTTATTATGGTACTGCAGTTTGTCGGCTTTCTCGGCGGGTGGCATCATTCCGGCAGCTTGTCTCCGCTCGTTGCCGCCACTCTCGGCGCGTTTATCACCACATGGACAACCTTTCTTCCCTGCTTTTTTTGGATTTTTCTCGGTGCGCCGCATATCGAGCAGTTACGCGGCAACAAAAATCTCACATCGGCACTCTCATCCATCACTTCGGCAATCGTTGGAGTCGTGCTCAATCTCGCCATTTGGTTCGGCTTGCATGTGCTTTTTCCAAATGAGGGCGTAGTCGATTGGTTTGCCGTTATCGTGAGCGCGATCGCTTTTGCCGGCATGTTGAAATGGAATTGGGACATGATCGCAGTGGTTCTTGGCGCGGGGTCGATGGGACTTCTTTTCTCCCAAATTTGATTCATGGAGTAAATTGCAACAGTTTCATTTGCATGTTCATGCTGTCCATTTAGGAAAAAACTTGCCGATCAATGCCATCTTTTTCTAATCAATGTGTGACAGATTTTCTAAGACGGAGAATAGCCGTGAAACCCAACGGAACACTTCTGCTCAATAGACATGAAGTTGCGCAGCTCCTGAGTATCGACGAATGCATTACAGTAGTGGAACGGGCTTTCAAACTCTACGGTGAAGGGAAAACAACACCACCTGGAATCCTGGGGATGCACGCCCGTGATGGAGGGTTTCACATAAAAGCCGGATTTTGCGAAAAGGGAAAAAGCTATTTTGTGGCCAAGATAAATGCCAACTTTCCCCAAAACAGACAACGCTTTGACCTGCCCACGATTCAAGGAGTGATCATCCTGAGCGATGGGGAGAATGGATATCCATTGGCGCTCATGGATTCCATTGAGATCACCATCCAGCGTACGGGCGCGGCCACGGCGGTGGCGGCCAAATATCTCGCCCGCCCGGATTCCAAGATTATTACGATTTGTGGCTGTGGAAATCAAGGAAGAATTCAACTGCGATCGCTGATGCGGGTGCGACCTTTGCAAAAGGCTTTTGTCTATGATCTGGATGAACGCCGGGCCAGGTTGCTCGCCAATGAATTTTCTCAAGATCTGTTCATTGAACCGATCACCAAAGAGCATCTTTCGGCGTGTGTCAAGAGAAGCGACATCTGCGTGACCTGTACTCCATCCCGCCAATGCTTTCTCCATCGCGACTTCATCGCGCCGGGGACGTTTGTTGCAGCGGTAGGTGCCGACAGCGAGGAAAAACAGGAGATCGATCCGGCTCTTTTCATGTCAAATAAAATTGTGGTCGATATATTGGAACAATGCGCCACAATCGGCGATCTCCATCATGCGGTCCAAAAAGGACTGATCAGAAAGAGCGATGCCCACGCCGAACTCGGCCAGGTGGTGGCTGGCAAAAAACCGGGACGCATTGCAGATGATGAAATCATTGTTTTCGACAGCACGGGCATGGCTCTACAGGACGCCGCGGCTGCCGTGCTGGTGTATGAGAAAGCCGCCGGCACAGGAATAGGCGTCAGCTTGGATTTCTGTTGAACCCCAATGAAGTGCGGATGTTTGCGGCGAGGGCTGCACCGTCGTTTGTTATGTCATTGACGTTTGCCAAAAAATTTCAGGGAAGGCCATCATGAAACGTGTCTTTGGAGATTCTGCCTTGGCGTTGTTGATTGCCGTGCTTGCCCTCAGCGGATGGAATTGTAGTCAAAAAGCCGCGAACGAAGTTGTCGTCTACACCTCCGTCGATCAAGTTTTCTCGGAGCCGATTTTCAAAGATTTTGAGAAAGCCACCGGCATCAAGGTTAAGCCAGTTTTCGACACGGAAGAAACCAAAAGCACCGGCGTGCTCAACCGCCTGATTGCGGAGAAAGACAATCCGCAGTGCGACGTGTTTTGGAGCGGCGATCCGGTGCGCACACTCGTGCTCAAAAGCAAGGGGATTACGGCAAGCTATCTTTCTTCTCATGCTGCCGGGATTCCGGCGGGCTTCAAAGACGAAGACGGCCACTGGATCGGCTTTTCTGCGCGGGCGAGGGTACTGCTTTACAACACCAACCTGATCAAGCCCGAGGAAGCGCCGAAGTCGATTCATGAATTCATCAACCCCAAGTGGAAAGGCCAATGCGCCATGGCCAACCCGCTGTTTGGCACCACTTCATTTCATACCGCCGCGCTCTTTTCGGCACTGGGGGATTCAGCGGCCAAAGAATTTTTTGCCAAGCTAAAAGCCAACGGCGTCATCATCGCCACCAGCAACGGCGACGTGCGTAAGCGGGTGGCCGATGGTCAAGTCGCTTTTGGCCTCACCGATACTGATGACGCCAACGAAGCGATAAAAGACAGCAAACCGGTGAAAATGGTTTTTCTCGATCAGGATGGCTTCGGCACGTTGGTCGTGCCCAACACTGTTTCGCCCATCAAAAACTCGCCCAATCCGGAAAATGGCAAGAAGCTGATTGACTACTTGCTCACGCGCGAAGTCGAGGCCAAGCTGGCGCAATCTTGCGCACAAATGCCGCTGTTGCCGAGCCCGATTGAAGTGCCCGGCCAGCTCAGTCTGGAAAAAATCGTCCCTATGAAAATTGACTACGAGCAAGCAGCGCAGAACTTAGAGGGGATTCAACCGTTTCTCAAAGTGTGGGTGAGTCATTAGATGCTTGTCGTGATGTCTCGTCCTGATATAGGTTGTCAGATTTTGAACCCATATCAGGAGGTTTCGTTATGTCAGAGCCTGGGCCTCAAAAACGCTACAGCCTTGCTTTCAAGCAAAAGGTTGTGTCTGAGATTGAA
>JBOHQX010000394.1:0-38633 GCA_050732395.1 bacterium | reverse complement strand
GGCTATTCAACGTCGTGCTGGTCAGTCGCAACACCAACACCGCAAACTCATTCGCCGTGACTTTTTCAGACGTCGATTCGATTTTGGCCGCTGCGGGCGTGCCCGTCGGCGGTACCGTCAAACTTTATCATCGTGCCATTACCTCCGACGGAAGCTTGCAGTCGCCGAGTGCCGCCGATTCGGTGAATGTGACCCGCGGTGTAATAGGTACCGCGGTCAATTTCACCGCTATTTTGACGGGTGATCAGGAAGTTGCGCCGGTGAGCACTCCCGCCAGGGGCGAGGTCACGGCAAGTCTGACAGGCAACCAACTCGTGGTCACGGGCTCGTTCAGCAATCTCAGCAGCGATTTCAATGCCGCGGTTCGGGGCGGCTCGCATTTGCATCTGGCGCCCGCCGGGCGTAATGGCGGCATTGTCATCGAGCTCGCGGCCACGGTGAATGCCGATAATCGCAGCGGCACGTGGGAGGCCGCCAACAACACCTTCACACTCAGCGCCGAGCTCGTCACCGCGCTCAACGGCCGCAAGCTCTACGCCAACATCCACACCCAGACCTATCCCGGCGGTGAAATTCGCGGCCAGTTGGTGCCCGAGGCTGACGCCTATTATCGCGCCAATCTCGCCGGCAGCAACGAAGTCCCGGCGGTGAGCTCCACCGGCAACGGCGGCGTCATTCTCGAGCTGCGCGACAACCAGCTCACGGTTTCGGGATCCTTTAAAGAGCTTGGCAGCGATTTCAATCCCAATGTGCGAGGCGGCGCACATATTCATTTGGCGCCCGCCGGACAAAATGGCGGCATTCAATTGGAATTTACCACCGTCGCCGATGCCGATTTACGCGGCGGCGTGTTCGAGGCCGCGAGCAACACCTTCACCTTGACGCCGGATCTGCTCACCGCTTTGCAGGAGCGCCGGCTGTATGCCAACGTTCACACCACCACTTTTGGCGGCGGCGAGGTGCGCGGCCAGATTTTGCCGATCGCAGCCAATGCCTTTCGCGTCAATTTCTCCGGCGGCAATGAAGTGCCGGCGGTGGCCACCACCGGAGCCGGAGCGTTGATGCTCGAACTCGTCGACAACCAACTCACGGTTTCAGGATCCTTCAACAGTCTCAGCAGCGATTTCAACGCCGCGGTGCGCGGTGGCGCGCACTTACACCTGGCGCCTATCGGGCGCAACGGCGGCATTCAGATCGAGCTCGCAGCGACGGTGAATGCCGACAATCGCAGCGGTACGTTCCAGGCCGCCAATAACACCTTCACACTCAACACGGATCTCGTCACCGCGCTCAGAACCCGCAAGCTCTACGCCAATATTCACACCCAGACTTTTGGCGGCGGCGAAATTCGCGGCCAGGTTTTACCGGAGAACTATTCCTTCTTCACCGCGGTTTTGTCCGCGCGCAATGAAGTGCAGCCCGTCACGAGCACAGCCAGCGGCGGTGTGATCGTGGAATTGAGCGGAACCAGAATGACGCTGACCGGCTCGTTCAGCGGCTTGATCAGCGATTTCAATCCCAATGTCCGCGGCGGCGCGCATTTGCACGTGGCTCCGGCCGGTCAAAACGGCGGCATTCAAATCGAGGTCGCCACCGCGCTCGACGCGAATGCGCGCGGCGGCGTATTCGAAGCCGCGAACAACACCTTTACTTTGACCACCGATCAAGTCACCGCGTTGCGCACGGGCGGCATGTATGCCAACGTCCACACCCAGACTTTTGGGAGCGGCGAAACCCGCGGCCAGCTTTTGGCCGATCCCAACCGTTTCCCCAATGTCACCACCATCACCAGTCCCGCTTCGGGCAGCACGGTGGTGATTGAAGGTCCCGGCGAGAACCTATTTCAAGCAACCTGGAACACCGCCACAGATCCGGACAACAACCTGGTGGTTTATCTCTGGCAAGTGGCTACGGACCGGCTATTCAACGTCGTGCTGGTCAGTCGCAACACCAATACCGCAAACTCATTCGCCGTGACTTTTTCAGACGTCGATTCGATTCTAGCCGCGGCGGGCGTACCCGTCGGCAATACCCTCAAGCTCTATCATCGCGCGATGACGTCGGACGGAAGCTTGCAATCGGCCAGCGCGATCGATTCGGTGAACGTGACCCGCGGCGTGATCGTCGCAGTTGAAGAACGTGCGGATGGCATGCCCGTGGAATTTGCATTGCACGGCAACTATCCCAATCCCTTCAATCCCTCGACCATCATTCGTTACGATCTACCCAGGAGTGTGCATGTGAGGCTGACGATTTACAACACTCTCGGCGTGAGAATCAGAACGCTGGTCGATGGTCTTGAAACCGCGGGATTCAAGTATCTAACCTGGGATGGCACGAGTGAAACCGGGGCGCGGGTTGCGAGCGGCGTCTATCTCTATCGTTTTGAAGCCGGGGATTTTGCTGCCACGCGGTCCGTGACTCTGATGAAGTGATTGTATCTTGATGGGCGCATTCGCTTTCTGATCAAAAAATCGGACTTGCATACTGCGCGGGATGCAAGTCCGATGCCCATCATCATCGACATGAAGCCTGCCCTGGGTTTGAGGAATAGTGGAGATGTATGGCACGGCTGACAAGACGTGCTGGCAGGGGCGAAAGCGTGCACCGAAATTCTCTCAAATCTTCCTTGATTTTTTGCAGCCAGTTGTATACATTGATGTACGATTTCTAAAAGAATGCAGACGACCCCCTTCATATTCTTTGAAAAATGCGCGGACTGATCACTTAGGACGGGCGATTCGAGGACAGCAACATGATGGCATTGATCATGGCCGGCGGTTCCGGTACGCGTTTCTGGCCGAAGAGCAGGGAAAGCCATCCCAAACAATTGTTACAGATCATCGGTGAAGGCACCATGTTGCAAAACACGGTGCACCGTTTGCATCCGATCATCCCCCCGGAAAAAACATTCATCGTTTGCAAGGAAGTGCAGCGAAAAGCCATTCTAGCGCAGGCGCCGCAGCTTCCGCAGGCGAATATCATCGTCGAGCCCTGGGGCAAGAACACCGCGCCATGCATCGGCCTGGCCGCACTGTTTATGCGCAAGCGCTTCGGCGACGAAGTAATGGCGGTTTTGCCCGCAGATCATTTGGTCAGGCCCACGGAAACCTTCTGCGAAACCTTGCAAGCGGCCTCCAAAATCGCAGAGAAGTTTCCGGTGCTGATTACGATCGGCATCCATCCGACGTATCCCGCGACCGGCTACGGTTATATTCAATGCAGCGATGAAGCCATAGCCGACGTCAAAATCAAGGCGCTGAAAGTCAAAACTTTCGCGGAAAAGCCGAATCTCGAGACCGCCAAGCGTTTTCTGGCGAGCGGCGATTTTCTCTGGAACAGCGGCATGTTCGTCTGGCGAGTGTCGATGATCATGGAACAGTTCGAAGAATATCTGCCGCAGCTCCGCGATGGCTTGGATGAAATCGAGCAGCATTTGGGCAAGAACTCCGAGCAAGAAACCATCAACCGCGTTTACCAGCAAATCAAAAGCATTTCAATCGATTACGGCGTGATGGAAAAGGCGCAGAACGTGGTGGTGTTGCCGGCGAGTTTTGAATGGAATGACATCGGCAGTTGGGACGAAGTCTACAAGCTCTCTGCCAAAGATGCGGACAGCAACGCCCTGGTCGACCAGGATCACACGCTGTACGATTCGACCGGCTGCTTGATCGATGTGCCCGGCAAAACCGTGGCGGCGCTCGGATTGCAAAACACGATCGTGATAGACACTCCTGATGCCTTATTGATCTGCGCCCGTGAGCGCGCGCAAGAAGTCAAAGAATTGGTCGAATTGCTCAAACGCAAAAAGAAAACCGAGCTGCTTTAAGGCATGAAAGAAGCAGAAATTCTCTCCGGCTTGGAGAAAATTGTCGAGAGCCTGGACATCCAACTGCGTTACGAAAAGGGTGATTTTGCCGGGGGTCATTGCGTGGTGGAAAACCAGCATATGCTTTTCGTTCCCAGTGCCCTGCCGGCGGCGCAAAGAGTGAAAGTCTTGGCGCGCGAGCTGGCGCAGATGAACGTGGAGAGCGTTTTTATCGTGCCGGCCCTGCGCGCAGTCATCGACGAAGCAAGACAAGCTTTAAGCATGCCAGCGCAAACAACTTTAGTAGAAAATATAGATTCTAAACTAACACTGCATCCCGATCCCTATGGACAAAATTGAACTCGTCTCCCACTTTAACGAGTCGATGTTCGTTCCGGTGCTGCAAGCCCGGACCAAAGATGGTGTTTTGGAAGAGTTGGTCAATTGTTTCGCCGCGGCCGGCCTCGTGCGTAACGCGGCACTGGTCTTGGAGATGATTCACCGCCGCGAAGAGCTGGGCAGCACGGGGATTGGGCACGGCATCGCCATTCCGCACGGCCGTACGACCGCCTCCTCCAAGCTCAAAATTGCCTTCGGTTACTCCAAGCGCGGTATCGCCTGGAGCGCGATCGACGGCAAGCCGGTACACCTCATCTTCATGGTGCTCTCTCCTCCCCACGAACAAGACAATCGCTATCTGCCCGTGCTCGGCCGGCTCGTCGAGCTGTTGAGCCATCCCGAGGAGCGCGAAAAGTTCTCACAAGTCACGACCTTTTCCGAATTCACCAATTTGCTCAAAAGCTAATGGCCGAAAAACTCTCCACACAAATCGAATTCCTCGTCGCCCTGCAGGATTTGGACATCATGCAGCGGGAGATTGAAGAAGTCAAAGAGCTCGGTTTTGAGGTCAACGCCGAGGGGGCCGCGACCTTGAATCGCGCGCGCGAGGAATTGGTGCAAAAAATTAGACAGCCGTTGTTGCGCAACTATGAACGTTTGCGTAGCCGCTACAAACGCGCGATCGTGCCAGTCAAAGATGGCACTTGCCTCGGCTGTTTTATGCGCGTGCCCACCTCCCTGCCCACGCACGGCCGCGCCGATTCGGAGGTGTATAGTTGCGAAAACTGCGGGCGGATTTTATATTGGCTGGAATAGAGCCCGCGACCAGCGACGTTCGAAAGCAGAATCCCCGCCGGTTGACAAAGGCAGGGATTTTTGTTTTTGTGGCTTATGTTCAAGCGCTTGCTGGGCGAATGTCGCAGCATTGTCTTGTCAATGAAATTCAACCGCGAATGTTTCTGGAAACATAAAATGCTTCAAACAAGATTCGGATTTTTGTTGCTAGGGATGGCCTGGTTGGGCTCCGTCCACGGCCAGTCTCTCAAAGGCAAAATCACCCTCACCGCCGCGCCCAAGCTTTTGACCCCATATCGCGTCACAAATCATCAAGGCGTCTGTGGCCAGAACGTTCCCAATGAATCGCTCCTGGCCGGGAAAAAACTCGAGCTCGCCAATGTGGTCGTGTTTGTCGCGAATCTCAAGCCCGAGCCGGGATTGCCTCATACGTTCATCCCTCTGGACATGCAAAACTGCGTTTTCAAACCGCACGTGCTCGCGGCTTTGCCGGGCGATACTCTATTGCTGCGCAATCAAGACGCCGTTTCACACGATGCACGCGGCGAGTTGTTTGCCTTTCGCGCCGGCTGGGATAGCCGGGTCACCAGAGACTTGTTTCAAACAGATTCGCAAACGGCTTTCAATTTCGTCCTTCCTGCGCCCGAGGCGACGGCGATCGCCGTGTTCGAGCGGCCCGGGTTGGTGCGCGTTCGCAGTAAAAGCGGGCATGATTGGATGCAGGCCTACATTCTGGTGCTTCCCCATCGCGCCTTTGCCGTTTCAGACATGAAAGGCGAGTTCACCTTGCCCCGCCTGCCCAGCGGCAAGTACGATCTGATTTTATGGCATGAGTATTTGGGCGTCAAACGGCAATTGCTTGAGATTGTGGGAAGCAAGACCGCGGAGCTGCTCATCGCCTGGGAAATTCCCGAGGAGATGAAAGCGCCTGCAGCGAACGGCGCTTCCGAGGTGCCGCCGGTAGCGCCCGTGGATAGCACAGGTCAAAAAATGAACCCATAGAATTTCGCCCTTCAAGCTCGCTCACGATTGGCACATCGAATCATTACGTTCCGAATTCTGCATGTGCGCGCCAATCTGCTGCACGAACACATGATATCTCCTCGGCAAGCCTTTACAAACCAGGTCGATTCTGGCTTGCGAGTTTTCTCGATTTGCAACCGTGGCAAATGCGGTACGCAGGTTGTTGAGATATTCCTCGATTTTGATGCGCACGCGCCTCACCACCTCTTCCTCCGCCGTCCCCGCTAACGCGCGTGCGGCGGCCTCCAAGTCAAAACCCGCTCGCACGAACTGCTCGAAACACAGGCCGCGAAAGTATTCCGTGATCGTGCCGCGATCGCGATTGCCCAGCGCCTTGGCGGTCTGGCTGATGGCGTTGCGGGAAAACTTCACGGCGCGCAGCATCTCCAGAATCTGCTCTGGCAATGCACGATACAATTCCAGCGGTGGGGCGAGGTTCTGCTCCTCGCGTGCTTCTTCCGGCAAATCATCTATTTGAATGAGCGGCCGTCCCTCACTCTGCGCCAGCACCGCAGCGCGGCGCACGACGTTTTCCAGCTCGCGCACGTTCCCGGGCCAGGCATACTGCTGCAGAGCTGCCATTGCGGTGTTCGAAAAATTTCCTATTTCTTGAAAGCCGTGTTTGCGCAAAAAATGCAGCGCCAACAAAGGGACGTCCTCG
This sequence comes from bacterium, assembly GCA_050732395.1. GTDB lineage: Bacteria > Zhuqueibacterota > Zhuqueibacteria > Zhuqueibacterales > Zhuqueibacteraceae > JBIOXB01. Next base: position 32,007 of record JBOHQX010000394.1, on the reverse strand, counting down.
CTGTGCGCTCGCAACGGCGGCAGAACGATTTGAAAACCGTTCAGGCGATAAAACAAATCGGCACGAAATCGTCCCTGCTCGATTTCCTTCTGAAGATCGCGATTGCACGCGGCGACGACACGGACGTCCGCGCGTATGGTGTGCTCGCCGCCAACGCGTTCATAACTTCCGTCCTGCAGAACGCGCAACAGGCGTGCTTGCAACGCCGGCGAGGTTTCCGTGATTTCATCGAGAAACAACGTGCCCCCGCGGGCCAGGTCAAATCGGCCGCGCCGTTGCGCAAGTGCTCCCGTGAAGCTGCCTTTTTCATGACCGAACAGCTCGCTTTCCAACAGGCCCTCCGGTAAGGCGCTGCAATTGATCGCCAGGAAAGGCCGGTTCTGCCGCGTGCTGGCGCGATGAATCGCATGGGCGATCAATTCTTTGCCGGTGCCGGTTTCTCCACAAATCAACACGGGCAGGTTGTGATGCGCCAGTTTTTTTACCATCGCCAGCACTTCTGCCATCGCGCCTTCGGAAGCACAAACGATCTCTGCGAAAGTTTCCGAGACCATTTCCGGGCCGGCCCTTTCATAAGCCTGCAAGTCGCGCAACTGTTTCTCAAAGGCGAAAATCTTTTGCCTCTGTGCTTCGACGAATTGGCGTTGCTGGTCCGAGGACGCCGCGTGCCGCGCCGATTCTTTTTGCGCTTCGATCAGCTTGAATTCCACCTCTTCCAATTGCGCCTGCTTGAGCGCCATTTGCTCCTGCACCATTCTTCGTTGTGCCGCCTCCGAGGCGCTGGACCGGCGCTGATATGTATACACGACACCCAGGAATGTCACCAGGCCTCCGAGCAAAGGATAAAAGAGCGGCAGAATGACGTTCATGCGGGCGAACATGGTGAATGCAAAGGCCGCATAAATCAACAGGAGGCCGCTGCCGGCCGCAAACATGAAGCGCAAATTCTGCATCCGCGCGACCCAGATCATCGCGGCGGCGAGCAACAGTGTAACCACAACGCACCAACCCTTGCCCGCTTGCTGCAGGTAATTATGCTGAATAATATTCTCCGCTGCGGTCAGATGAATGACGCCTGCCGGCAAGGCCTGCGCAAAGGGTGTGGCTTTGATCGTCGTCAGGGTGGGATCAGTCACGGCAACGAGAATCAGTTTACCGCGCCAGGCCGTCGCCTCGGGATCGTTTTGGGATTGACGCAACAACTCGAGAAAAGAGACGACCCGGAGATCTTGCCAATCACCAAAATGATTGAGTCGAATTTGCCCGTAGTCGTCCAGCGGGATTTCATGCGCTGTGTTCGTAGAATCGAAGAGGACGAGGGCGTGCGGCTTGACTTCCGGTGCCCGCTTTCCGCCTAAGAATAGGCGGGCAAGCTCTGCTCCAAAAGAGAGTCGCAAGGAATCATGCGTGGCAGCGACCAGCGGCGTGTGGCGAGGCAAGGGCGTACGCGTGACATTACTGAAGCCCATACCCGCTAAATGCCGATGAAATTCCGGCAGTGGTAAAATCGGCTGATCGCCGATGAAAACGCGTCGCGGAAACCCGGCAAGCCCTGGCGAGGAGGCGTTTGCGCTCTCGAACTCAACAAAAACCATGGGCAGGCAAACCTTGCGATGAACCGCAAGCAAGCCCGCGAGCATGGTATCGTGCTCGGGATAGCGCGGGTGCGGCTGGTCCCAGAGCAGATCGAAGGCGATAGTTTGCGCGCCGCGACTGGCGAGAAAATGCAAAGCGTAGCCATAGTAATCGCGGGTGAGCGGCCAGCCGCCCAACGCTTGAATATCAGCCGCACCGATTGCAACCAGCACGAGATGCTCGGGCATAGCTCTTGACCCGCGCAGCGTGAAACATTGATCAATGAAAACATTCTCGGCTGGTTCATTCCAGGGTAAGGGCAAGAGCGCGAGAACTGAAAATAAAGCTCCCAGCGCGAAGGGAAAGAGGTGATTCCGATCAAAAAATCGAAAGGGAGGCATGCGCATGCAGGATCGCTTGATATTTCTGGCTACTCGCAAGTGGAGCGCTCGTTTCAATTGCTCTTGCAATGCAAATATGATATAAAACTATTCTGTTGTAACCAAGAGAGATTTTACACACCTTACCTGGTGCACCCTCCAGCGCAGGCTTTGAACTTCGCAAGATTTTCGCTTGACTCTCAATCTTTTTCGGAATATCGTCCTAAACATGAATAGTCTTCCCTCTCTCACGCAGGCGGTCACGGCATTTGCACCGGTAACGCTATCGCCGGACACGCCGCCCATGATTTGTGCACGGCAATTGATACTCGAGCGCGTGCACGAAATGGTCAAACACGAAGCGGGCACGCGCCAGGGCCAGGATCTCGAAGCACTGCACGACATGCGGGTGTGGTCGCGCCGATTGCGTGAGGCTTTGGAGATTTTCGGCTTCTGCTTTCCTCAAAAAGTGTACGACAAAATTTATCAACGCGTGCGTCAGGTCACCAAAGCGCTGGGCGCCGCGCGCGAAGCCGACGTCGCCGTGGAATTTTTTACCAACATTCACGCCCAGACACAGGATTTGATCGAGCGTTTCGCCCTGGAAGACTTGCTCATGAGACTGACCAAGGATCAACAACGAGAGCGCGCCCGGATGCAGGATCGGCTCGATCGTAAAGCCAAAGTCTCCGCTTTGCCAGAAGAAATGACAGCGGTCTTTCAGCGCCTGAGCGCGCAACCGGTCTCCCGGCAGCGAGGACCGCGCACGGCGATACGATTGGCCCGCAACCTGCTATCGCAACGACTGAATACGGTCTTTGCCGTGCGCCGCGCGCTCACCGGTGAAGACGACGTCAACGGCTTGCATAACCTGAGAATAGCGGTGAAAAAGCTGCGCTATGCACTCGAAGTCCTGGAGTTCGCCGCGGGAGAAAACGCCGCGGGCTATCTGAGATTCTTCAAGAAGCTGCAAACCGCGCTCGGCGAGCTGCATGATCGCGATGTGTTTATCGCTACGGTCAAACAAAGATATGACGCGCTGCAAAGCAAGGCGTACAGCGATCTTTTGCGCGGTGGCTATGAAAAAATTTTTGCAGATCTGGCACAGCAGCGCCACCGGTTCTATCAGGAGTACACGGAGCTCTTCGCGGAGGCAAAACTGGCGGAATGGCGCAGGCTGGTCGTGCCTCCTCCTCCGGCTTCGAAAAAACGGCCGGCCGCGCCTGCGTCCAAACGCAATGGGAATGCGATCCCTGCACGTGCTCCGGAAGGCGGCGAAGAGCGCGCGGTTCACGATCATTCCAATTCTCCCGCCGTTGCGTGACGATTCGGCACGAACCAACAATGACCAATTTCGAATTCAAAGCACGCGTGGAAGATTTTGCGCCCGTACGCCAGGTGCTGCACGAGCGGCGAGCACACTTCGCCAGCGTATTGTTACAGGCCGACACCTATTTTCGAGCGCCGAACGGACGTCTGAAGCTGCGTGAAATGCGCCGCGATTCAGCCATGGCAAACACGGCCGGAAGCAGTTTCCAATTGATCTTTTACCGGCGTGCGAATGAAGCCGATGTAAAACGCAGCGATTACTCCATCGTTCCCCTCGAGCATGCCGAGGAGCTGCGCGAGATTCTGGCCGCGGCTTTTGGGGTTCACGCCGTTATCCGGAAGCGTAGAGAGCTCTTTCTGCTGGGATATGAAGGAGCAGCTGCGGATGAAAACGGAATTCATATTCGTATTCATCTCGATCACGTCGAGGAGCTCGGCGGGTTTGTGGAGGTCGAGGCTTTGGCCGGCAGAAGCGTTTCTTCCGCGCAAGCCGAAAAGGAGGCGCAAACGCTGCTCGAGCAATTCGGCATCCTACCGAAAGATTTGATGACAGGCTCCTATTCGGATCTGCTTTTTGAAAAGCGCGCGCTGAAGTAACCAGGGCGCTCGGTTTTCGGCTTGACTTTGTATGCATTCCGGCATATTTTGACATCTCCTGCGCCGGCACAGACCGGTCATTTTAGCAATGAAAGACAAAATTCGAGAATTCTTGGCAAATTCGGGCGGGCAGGCGTCGGCGCTGGCCATTGCACAAAAGGTTCTGCGTCTCACCCACGCCACGCCCGTCATAGCGGAACGCGTGTTGTCATCCTTGCTGCAAAACGATCAGAGTTTCGCCTCGGATGGCATGGGCAACTGGCATTCAATACGGGAGAAAGATGGAAACGAGGCCAATCCTCTGGTGCAGGGCATTTTGGTGGCAACACCCATGCAGTCACGAGAGATCTTGCGGAGCCGCAGCATTGTCCTCGCGTGGACCGTCTTCAGTGAAAGCTCATGCACGCCCATTGCCACTGCAGAGATCGTGCTCGCCCCGGCTTGCCAATTTGATGAAGGGATTTATCCGCGCCTGACGCGCGCGGAATTTGTTACTCGTTTTGCGGCACAATTCAAGAGAGATGTGCTCGTCGCCTGGCAGCCATACCCGGTTACGCAGGCGTTGCGGAGAGTTTTTGTGACGGAAGGAGAGTTCTGGTTTCCGGCAAGCACCGTTTCACTTGCCGTGCTTGCCCGTAATCTTCTCGGTTTAAATAGGCCTCCAGCTTTGCCGGGGTTATATCGACAACTGTGTGGTGCACAGGCCTGGCGAGAGAGCTTCGCAGATCTTGTGCAGGCGCAAGCCGAAATTCTGCGCGTCTTACTGGCGAAATGCCATGAACTCGGGCTCGACGATTGGTCTCAAATCGCTACGCTTGCCCGCAGGCCTCGCCGCGCGGATTTCACGAGTTATGCCTTTGACAAAACACACGTCGATAGTTTGCCGGCTTTGCCGGGGGTTTATGTGATGCGCGATACCAAAGATCACGTTGTCTACGTGGGTAAAGCAGCGAACTTACGCTCACGCGTGCGCGGTTATTTTCACAGCCCGGGCGCTGAAGATCTCAAGCTACAACAACTGCGCTCCCACATGTTCACACTGAATTACAAAACCGTCGAGACCGAGCTCGACGCTCTGTTGCTCGAACACCGGCTCATCCGCCGTTTACGCCCGGAAATCAATCGCCAGAAAAGAGTTTTTCCCTCCCCGCGTCCGCAATCCGAGCGCCTGCAAAGTATATTTTTGATACCTGTACACACCAGCTCCCCACCGGCGACCAAGGGACGGGTCATTGTTTATCTGCTTTCTCCACAATCGCTACAACGATTGTCCGTCCGCATTGGCCGGAAACCCGGCAAACGATTGCACCGCGCCCTTTCGGATTTCCATGCAGAGGTCGTCCGCTCCGCTCTTGGATCCGAGCTCGGGGCCGAGCTGGGCGAACGCCTTGAAATCGCTGCGCGCTGGCTCCAACAAAACGTTACACGAATCAATGTGCTGGATCCGGCCGATTGCGACGATCTCCAGGAATTGGAGAACAGATTGTATATGCTTCTGCGTTCTCCGGAAATGATGACGGGAAAATTCTGTTTCACTGCTGTGCACCCTCGAGCCGTGCGCGCTGAAGCGTGAAGGAGCTACCGGTTACCGGTTCGTCGTATGGATCATTACATGAGCAAAGAGGAGAATCGGGATTGAGTCACGATCGCAAAGCAACGGAAACGGGGACACGCGCCTTCAAAATCATCACCATAGATGACGAAGCGCCCGTTCGTCTATTGATCCGTCAATGCTTGCGCCGTGAAAACTGCGACGTATTCGAGGCCAGCAATGGCCGGGAAGGCCTGGACGTGATTCGCGACGTGGTCCCCGATTTGATTTTGATGGACGTTACCATGCCGGAAATGAGCGGCATTGAAGCGCTGCGAGTCATTCGCACCGATGCCTCGCTGGCTCACATTCCGGTGCTGCTGTTGACCGGCTTCAAGGACAATGAGCAGCTCCATCAAGCCTTGCAACTACCCTACACCGACTTGTTGCCCAAACCTTTCCAAGTTTCAGATCTCAGAGCGCGCGTTGAGAAAATGCTGCACGATTAGATTCCGCCCCGCCGCAACCGCTACCCGCCTTTGAAAAAACGCACCGCTTGCGCCAAAACCAAAATCGTCGCCGCGACCGCGACGATAGCCGGTGAAGAAGGAAAATCATACTTGAACGCAAGAAACAAGCCCGCAACCGGGGCGAGTGCGCCAATGAGAACCGCCACGGCAAAAATACTTTTGACACTTCTTACCAAAAGCATCGCCGCCACAGCCGGAATGACGAGAAAGCCGAAGACGAACATGTCGCCTACCATGTGCGTGGCCACGGAAATCACGGCTGCGGCGATTAAATAAAAGGCGATTTCCCAGCGCGAGACATTAAAGCCTTGCGTGGCCGCAGTATCCGCATCGAAAGAGATGTAGGAAAACTCTTTGAAAAAGAGCAGATGGATCACCAGGGCCAGAGTGAATACCGCGCCCATCAAATGAAATAGCGCGGGCGTGACAAACAGGATGTCGCCGCGCAAGAGGTTCTCGATCTCCGCAACCTCGACTTTTGGCGTTTTTTGTAAGATTAACGCGCGCAACGCGATCGCAGTCACAAAGACACCACCCAGGACGGCGTCTTTGGGAATGCGCTTGCCCGTCAAGAATCTCGACAGCACCACGACCAGCGTAAGGGTAATGATCAACGAGCCCAGCGTATGGCTGATTTCGATAAACGGGAGGAAAGTGATCGCGATGCCCAATACCGAAACCTGCGTCAACACTGCGCCCAAAAACACCACGCGGCGGGCGACGATATATACCCCCAAAAAAGCGCAGATCATGCCAACCAAGATGCTGCCGTAGAGCGCGTAGTGGAAATCATGAATAATGGTGGAGATGATTTCATGAGCTCCCATGGCCGCCTCCGAGATGGATGATCTTGTCGCCGTTCAACTGGCGCACGCGTACCGGCAGATGGTAAAGCGAAGAAAGACTCTTCTCCGTCAAGATTTCGTCGATCTCCCCCACCTGAAAAAAGTTGCGCTCCACCAATGCCAGGCGCTCGACGTGATTGGCAACGTCATCCAGTAAGTGGCTCACAAGAATAACGGTGAGGTGGTCGTCCCGATGCAACGTGTGAATTAACTCCAGAATGGCAAAACGGGAGGGTAAATCCATGCCATTGGTGGGCTCGTCCAGAATGAGAACATCCGGGTTGATTGCGAGAGCGCGCGCGATGAGCACGCGCTGCTTTTGTCCGCCGGATAGATCTCTGAAGGCGAGATGCTGGCGATCATTCATGTGCACATGACGGAGACTACGCAAAACGATTTCCTCATCCTCCTGGCGCGGCCAGCGCAAAAGCCCGAGATGGCGGTAGCGCGCCATCATCACCACTTCATAAACCGTATACGGCAGAACCAGATCAATGGTATCACGCTGCGGTACATAACCGATGCGAACGGACTTGCTATCTGCAGTCTGAATACGGACCTGACCCGCAATCGGTTTCAACGTTCCCAAAATGGCGCGCAACAGCGTCGTCTTTCCGGCTCCATTCGGCCCGACCAATCCGAAATAATCGCCAGCGTAGATGGCGAATGATATTCTATCCAAAATAATTTTTCGTCCATAACCCAAAATCGCGTCTTCGAATTCAATCAGCGGCGTTGGCATTCCATTTCCCATGGCGACGTCATTCCAAAACCAGCTACGTATTACACGTTACACTTTACACGTTACACCTCCAAGAAGTGTAACGTGTAAAGTGTAACGTGTTGAGATTAAACTCAGCGCAGTGCCTGCGCCAGCGTCGTAATATTGTAATCCATCATGGCGATGTAATCACGGGCGGCTTCCACGCCACCGACGGAAGTTGTCAAGCGGATCACCTTGGCATTCGTCGAGCGCGCGATTTGCTCCGGAGCATTGGCATCATAAAACGGCTCGACGATAATCGCCTTGATGCTACCTTCGCGTACCAGCTTGATCAGATCTGACGTATGGCTCGGGCTGGGTTGAATACCCGGCTTGGGTTCAATCTGATCGGCGATCATCAAGCCCAACCAGTCCGCAAAATACGACCAGCTCTTGTGAAAGGTAATGATTTTGCTGCCCGCGAATGGTTTCATCAAGGTCTCCCATTCCGCAATTCTGCCCTCGAGTCGTTTGAGATAAGCTTCCGCGTTTGCACGGAAAAATGATTCATCGTTCGGGGAGACTGCGGCCATGGCTGCGATCATTTCCTGCATCATCGCGCGAATGTTGCGGGGGTCGAGCCAGTAATGCGGATTTCCAAAACGATGCACATCACCCTGGCTGGCATCGGCACGCACGGGCACTTCGAGTTTCTGAATCTCCTTGGATAAATCCACGACTTTCAATTTGTCATTGCGCGAGCCGTCGATGATTTGCTGCGCCCACATCTCCAAATCCATGCCAATCATGAAAAAGATATCCGCCGACTTCAATTTGATCATGTAACTCGGCTTTACTTCCACAAAATGCGGATTCTGATCACCGCGTACAATGAAATCAACCTGAGCGCGTTCGCCTCCAATTTGGCTCGCCAAATCAGCCAAATCAGGAAGGGTCGTGACGATTTTCACTTTGGCTTGCACCGGAAACGTCCAGGCAAAAAGCAGAATCAAAGTTAAGCAACGCATCATACGAAACTCTCCACTGCAATTTTCACCACCATAGCTCGGAATAATCAACACAAACGGCGAGGCACAATTTGGTGGGCAAGGCCTTCAAAACGGATGCGCTTTATGCGGACCGAGCGAAAACAGCATTTGCAGAGCTATCAGATTCACCGCTTCCGCACCGCCGGGCACGTCCGTTTTCGTGTGCTGAAATTGCAACCGTAGTCCTAAAGTTTCTTCAACCGGATAATATCCGAGAAAAACGGCGAAAGCTTGCGCTTGATTGTTCGCGCTGTAAGGTGACTCGCTCCAATCATAGCGTGCACCCATCGAATATATTTTCTTGAGCTGATAGTTCGCATAAAAATAGAGTCCGGACGAATGGATGGTGCGCTCTTCCTGGTTGCCCTGGTCGTCAACAAACGGATTCAGGTCGCGATCGCGAACGGCCTTGCGCATGTTCCGCAAAAATTCGCCCTGGACAGAAAGTGAGGTATAAGAATTGGGCCGGTATTTATATTTGAAATCAACGTTCGCATAGTAGAAGTGCTGGTGCGCATAGGGATCATGAATTCCGGTGTAGCCGCTGAGCCCGACTTCAAGATCGCTGTGATCATTCAGAGTGAAAAAACTCATGAGCCGGCTGGAGGCGGCATAAGGAATGCTGCTTTCCGTCGTGTCTGGGATGCCGGTGGCGTCGCCAATGGCTCCGCCGCGCAACAGATCCACGGTGAGCTTGGTGTAGATATTTCCCGTAGGCAACAGCACGCTGGCAGAAACGCCGAGATCGTTGAGCCCCTCCTCCCCCAAAAATCTTTCCTGCGAAGAAGGCTGCGTGACAAATGGCCAGGCGTGCGGATGGACGACGTTGAGCTTGCCGTACTCGACGCGGTATTTTCCAAAACGCAAATTCAATCCCAACGGCAAGCCGCGCACGATGGTGGCATAAACTTCCTCAACGCCCAGTTTGCTTTCTTCGAGATCCGGACCGGGCAGGGTGAGTACAACGTCGCCCTTGGCGAATGGGTTGAGGTACGCCTGGATCGCAATCTCGAGCTCTTCAAAAGAGTAATCTGGCTTGCTGAATTCGCGCTCGCCTTCGGCGAGGCTTGTACCGTCATTGGTTTGAATGAGAAAACGCGGAATGACACTGAGGTCAGGGTTGGCCGAGGTTTGGGCAGTAACCGTACGCAACAGAAAGAAAGCCAGAAAGCCTGGCAGGACTTTCCAGTGGAATTGTGGCATTTACCTTCCGCTCCTGTTTGATGACAGGCCCGCTGCCTCTCGTTCATATGAGCCGACCATGACCCAGGCGCTCCTGAGCACTTATTCCATGAAGAAAACTGCGGATCAACAAGTGCGGGAAGACGTCGTAAAACGGGCCGGAGCATTAGCGAGAGACGCCTGCATGCAGCAGCGCAGCACGCCTACTCGAATGCAATGCGCCCTCGCAACCCTGCCGGCGGGACCTTTGTTCCTGCGGCGATCAACGCACGGGCTTCATCAACTTTGCCCCACACGTTCCATAATAATACGCCACGCACTCGGTGATCCGCAAGATAATAAAGCACGCCTGTGTGAAACTTCTCCTTCCAGTCTGCTACAACTTCCAAGCGCGAATCCAGCTCACCCACTGCCTCATAACCGATTTCAAAAAGATCCGAATAGAAGAAAGGAGAATAGTTAAAGTTCAGATCAGAGCCGGCCATCGACTGGCCTGCGGCTTTGCCCATGGCGTTCGCGAGATCTTCATGCTCCACGCGGCGGCGCACGCCAAGCATGCGATCGAAATAATTCACCACGTCTCCGGCGGCAAAAACCTCGGCATTGCTAGTACGCAGCTTTTCGTCGACGACGATGCCGTTATCGATTGTCAATCCCGCGGCTTGCGCCAACTCGACGTTCGGTACAATGCCAATGCCAGCCACGACACCATTTGCCGCGAGGCGGCGCTTACTTGCGGTGATCAGCGTCAAATTCGTGCCTGTTCCTTCCAAGCCGGCAACGTGCTCGCCGGTGAGCACTTCAACACCCTTTTGGCGATAATAGTCGTTGAAAAAAGCCACGACGTCCGCGGGAAAGAGGCGCGCACAGATGCCATTTTCCGGCACGATGATCGTCACTTTTTTGCCGTTCATTGCCAGCGCCGCGGCGATTTCCGAGCCGATAAAGCCACCGCCAATGACGGCAAAGTCGCCATGCCTTTCGGTCAAGTCGCGCAAGCGTTCATAATCTGCCAACGTGCGGAAATAGATGACGGCCTCTCCGCCGAACGGCAAACGGCGCGGCGTGCCGCCGGTGGCCAGCAAAAGCTTATTGAATTTGTGCATGCCACCTTCATTGTCCTGCACCTGCTTGGCGGAAAGGTCCAACTTCAGCGCCTGGCGTCCAAGATGATAAGTGACGTTTGAATGCGCCTCAGGACGCATGATTTCGCCCACAGTCTTCTTTCCCGTCCAAAGCGCCTTCGACAGAGGCGGGCGATCGTAGGGCGGTCGGGTTTCAGCCGTGATGAGGCCAATGGTACCTTCGGCATCGAGCTCGCGGATACCATCAATTGCGGAAGCAGCGGCCATGCCGCCGCCGACGATGAGGTATTGATATTGAGCCATCGCGCATCTCCGGTTTATTCAAAACCACGGAAACCACGTTTCTGTGAGCAAGCACCAAGAGTTTGATTTCAACAAAACAAGGGCTTATTAATATTTATCTAAATTCATAAATAAATTACTTGACTTTAATTAATTATTTTACTTTTTTCACAAAAATATTTAATTAATTAATGTATCGTCATCATGCGAGGGGCAATTCATTTAGCAGTCCGGCAGGTGAAATGATCGTCACGCATTGATAGCAAACGCAAATAAACCCGTGAAGGAGCAGCTATGAACCGAAAGTGGTTTTTTCCATTTGCCCTCTTGATTCTCGTCAGCATGCTGGGAGTCATTTATCCCACGGCACCGTCCGACGTCACAGGCGGACCGATCAACAGTGGTGACGTGGCGTGGATGCTGACGGCCACCGGCTTGGTCTTGTTGATGACGCCGGGATTGTCGTTCTTTTACGGCGGTATGGTGAGAGCGAAGAACGTCATCTCCACCATGCTGCAGAGCTTCATCGCCCTCGGCGTGATCAGCATCCTCTGGGTCGTGGTCGGCTTCAGTCTCGCTTTTGGCGAAAGCCTTGGCGGCCAGGGCTCCGGCTTGATCGGAAATCCGCTGACGTATTTCATGTTCTCGCGCGTGGGCAGCGCCACGCACCCCGATCTCGCGCCTACCATTCCGCTGATCTTGTTCGCGCTCTTCCAGCTCAAATTTGCCATCATCACACCGGCTCTGATCACCGGGTCGTTTGCGGAGCGCGTGCGTTTCTCCGGCTATCTTTTATTCATCTGCTTATTCAGCATTTTTATTTACGCACCGATCGCACACTGGACGTGGCATCCCAATGGTTTTTTACGGCAATGGGGTGTCCTCGATTTTGCGGGCGGCACGGTGGTGCACATGTCCGCCGGCTTCGCCGCGCTTGCCGGCGCCCTGGTCCTGGGACCAAGAAAAGATTATTCCCGTGAGCCGCACGCGCCTGCCAACGTTCCTTTCGTCATCCTCGGCACCGGCATGTTGTGGTTCGGCTGGTTCGGCTTTAATGCGGGTTCCGCGCTGGCGGCGTCAGAGCTCGCCACTTCGGCGTTTCTCACCACCAACACCGCCTCGGCCGCCGCGATGCTCGCATGGATACTGTTCGACGCCATTCGTGGCCGCAAGCCCTCAGCATTGGGAGCCTGCATCGGGGCCGTCGTGGGTTTGGTTGCGATCACGCCCGCGGCAGGATACGTCAACGTTGGCGCGAGCATTTTCATCGGGACACTCGCAAGCATCATCAGCAACTATGCCGTGCACTTGAAAACCAAATCAACTATCGATGACACGCTGGACGTATTTCCCTGCCACGGCGTGGGCGGAACCGTCGGTATGATCGCCACCGGGATTTTCGCACACAACGTTGGTTTGATGCATGGTGATCCCAAGACTTTCTTATATCATCTCTTGGCGATTGTCATCGTCGGTGTATACAGCTTTGGCGGCGCTTATCTGCTCTACAAATTGACGGACAAAATCATCCCGCTGCGCGTTTTTCCGGAGCATGAAGAAATCGGCCTGGACCTCAGCCAGCACGGTGAGACGATTGGCAACGGAAACACCAACGGCAAACACGTGCCGGCGGTTGCCAAACCACAAGCGTATGAGCCGGCTTACGAAACTTATTGATGACCTATCCGAAGATCTCTTTCGGTCATGCTGAAAACATCTTGGTGGGTCCGGCTCCCAAGCCTGAGATGGGTACTGTGCCCGGGTCAACCAAGATCCCTTCGGGATGACAGTTCAGGGTTTTCGGATAGAGTCTACGTCCGTTGGATCATACCAACACGGTCATCATACCACGCACAAAATCTATTTCATCTTGATTGACGGTGTGTTCCATATTCCGATACAAGCGTAAGGTCACGTCACCGCCGAATGCGCGAAGTGTTTCTGCCGCATGTTGCACGCGCACACTGGGAATGTGAATATCGGCCTCGCTACAGCCGAGAAAAACCGGTGTGCCTGCCAGCGCGCCGTGATCATGACGCGGTTCGTCTTCGGCGCCGATCAATCCGCCACTCAAACCCACGACGCCGCCGTAACGCCGCGCGTGGCGCGCCGCGTATTCCAAAGCCAAACAAGCGCCCTGGGAAAAGCCCAAAATCATTATGCGCTCGTGCGGAATGCCGTTGTCAGCGATCTGGGAGACAACAGAATCGACGGCCGCCAACGCGGATGAAAGCCAGGGTTCATTGCTCGCCGTCGGCGCCAGGAAGCGATTGGGATACCACGTTCCTGCCGCGGCTTGCGGAGCGAGATAAGCGAAGTTTGGCTGGCCCAGCTCCTCGGCTAGCGTCAAGATACTTTCGGCGGTGGCGCCGCGACCGTGTATCATGACCATCGCGGCCGGTGCGCCGTGCACTGGCGCGCCGGCTCCAAGCAGGGGCTGGTCCTGGTGTGGGCCGCGGCGGTCTCCTTTCTTATCGTTCATGAGAAGTTTCCGAATGTGGCGCGCGCAACGGGGAAAGTGACGCTTCAATCTCTCCGCGCCGGCGTTCGAGCCAGGGGGGCAAGACTAACTTTTCGCCTAAGTGTTCCATGTCTTCATCCTGGGCAAAGCCGGGACCGTCGGTTGCGAGCTCGAAGAGCACGCCCCCGGGCTCGCGGAAGTAGACCGATTTAAACCAAAACCGGTCGATTTGTGGCGTGGGATGCAAGCCTGCTTTTTCAATGCTCTCTCGCATTGCTATTTCCTCTATGGAATCCTTCACGCGCCAAGCCACGTGATGAACGCGGCCGGTTCCCCATATGCCACGGCTCTCATCAGGCCGCGCTTTCACTTCGACAATCTTGCCGGAGCTGCCGCCATCTACGCCATACCGGCGCCAGCCGTTTTCTTCGCCGATGGCCTGGAACCCCAGGAGTTTAGTTAACAATAATTCCGTCTCATCCAGAGCACGCTCCCAAAGGCGAACCGCATGCATGCCGCGCAATTGATGCTCGGCGGGAACCGGGCTTTTTGCCCACGGCTCAAAATCGCGCGCGTCATGGGTTTCCACCAGGGCGAGCTCCAGGCCATGCGGATCTTGAAATGGTAATGTGGTTTCGCCAAAACGTGCCTCGTTTTCTCCCAATTTCACGCCAAGTTTACTCAATCTCGCTCGCCAATACTTCAAGCTGCCCGGCGGAATGGCGAATGGTATCTCCACGGCCAGACCTACGCCCAAACGGCCCGATCCCATGCCGGGCCAGGGGAAAAAAGTCAAGTCGGTCCCCGGATGACCGGCCGCATCGGCATAGAAGAGGTGGTACGTATCGGGCGCGTCCTGGTTCACCGTCTTTTTCACCAAACGCATGCCCATGACGCCGGCATAGAAATCAAGATTCTCCTGCGCATTGCCCGCAATCACGGTGATGTGATGGATGCCATGAACGGATAGGCTCATAGGGATTCCTCCTTTTGCAAAATCTTCCTTAAGATAACTTTGCCGCAAGCAAGTTCCAAATCAAATATCATATCGTTGCCAAGGGATTTGCTCAGAGTGTTTATTTTATTCCTATCCAAGATTCAAAACTAGCTATCGTACGGTCGCTCGCATTCCCAGAAAGTAACCTGCAATTGTGATGAGTTGATGGCTGAAAAACAGAAAGACCACCGACCATAGTACGCGCGTCAACGTAACCTCGACGACAAACGACAACACCAGCCACACGCCCAACAGCAGATCTATCTGGTCAATGATATAAAACAGCATTCCAACTGCGCCGTTCCCCGCAGCGCCGGGGGCAATCCCCAGTTGGCGCTTGACAAAACTATTCGGCATTTCGCTCACCATCGCCGCGACTCCCAATATGAAACCAAATGCCAGCCAGTTTATGTATGAATAATCTATCATCTCAAGATTGCGCACCGTGGACAATCGATGAAGAACCGTTGCCTGGATGCCGCAACCAACCGCCGTGCCGAAACCAACCGCGATGATACCGCGATAGGTTTTGTTAGGGCCGAAAAGTTGCCGGCCGCGAAACGTTCTTCCTCCATCTATGGGCCGCCCCAGAAAGCTTAACCATTTGAACTTCATGCAGAAGCCATGAAAAGCCAGTCCACCGAGCAAGGGTAGAAGCATATAGCTGACTCGCAACATCTCGATCATCGTTGACCCAGCATCCGTTTTGCGTCCGAGGCCGGCACGTTGTTCATCGAGGAAATTCCGTCCCCTCGCCCGTCAATTCCCACCGGATCAACGATACCGGGATCACGCCAGCCGCGTTCAGCTCGTCCATGAAGCGCTTCAACGTGAACGTCTCACCGAGTTGGCGGCTACGTTCGGCGAGCAATTGTTCAATTTGAATTTTGCCGGTGATGTAACTCGAACCATACATCGGTTGCTGCAAGTAGAGATGTTGCTCGAACAAAACCAGGTCGCCGTCTTCCGCCAACCAGCCGCGCGGCGTCCATTTTGAGGCGAATTGGATGGCTTGTGCCATCGTCCACTCATTGCTGTGCATGTGCAGACCGCCGAGCGCACGAGCCGCGCGCTGCGCGAGCAACACCCAAATCAATTCGCGCGCACGCGGGCGTTTGTCAAACAACCCGGCGTGCATCATCATCTCTTCCACGCCCGTGGCCAGGCCTTCGGCGCGGCTGACGAAAATGTTATAAAGCAGCGGCCCACGGCGAATAGGGCTGGGATGGGGCTGGTGCTGCATGCGGGCGAGATCGAACCAATGATAACCGTGCGTGCGCATCACCACCGGATCGCGATAGCTGACCTCGGCAAAAAATTCACGGCGGCCGTTCTTCGCCGGACTGAATGACCCAATGCGCTCACGCAGCGCTGCGTCCATATACTCACGAATCGAGACGACCTCCTCCTCGCGCAGAAACGCCATGTACTCGGTAACGGCTTCATTGAAGCGGCGGTCATATTCTTCAGCAGTAGCAACGGGCACGGGTTGAGGCAGCTTGCGATTGCGATGCTCTTCCAATCGCAGCGCCGCATGTGCGCGAGCTAGCTCGCGCTGCATGATCGTCACTTCCTCCTGCCAGGTGAAAGGGACGAGCTGAACGTTCTTCAAATACCAATTGTAGTTTTCAATCCCAACTCCAGACGCTCCGGTTTTGGAAGCAGATTCTTTTTGCAGCCACGCGCAAAATGAATCGGTGGCCTCGCGTGCAGCCTGAACCTCCCGAGCGAATGCGTTGCCGGAGCCCGCTACTTTGGTCGCCAATCCGTCCAAGTCCGCACTCTGTTGCTTCAGACTGCGCATGCCAGCGTTCCATAGATCGCGAGCGTTTTCGACAAGATTGAGTTTGGCCCGTTCGAGCAATTTCGGGATGGTACGAATCTGTGCGCCAAGCTCGGCGGCGCGCTCCGACGTCAGAGGGAATGAATAAGTCCAAAGCTCGATCGCGCCATAAATGACCGGACCTTCATGGGCCGGCACATCACTTTGATCAGGAAAGATCATGGTATAAAATGCCGGATTGCGTGCCCACGGCCGGCGCACGCGATGGTCGAAGTCGAGGCCGTTCATCTCTGCCTTGACCAAATGGTAATCGACTTTCTGCGTTACCGGCCAGCCGGTGGTGTCGAGGTTTGCAAGGCGGCGTTGCAGCTCGGGTAATGCCTGATGTTGCTTCGCCATGGCCGCTGCAGAGTAATCTGGAATACCGTCGACCAGCGTTGGCTTTTGAAAAGTCCGCCACTCCTCGAAAAGCGTAACCAGATCTTCGTAACGATTGCTTTTTCTTTCCTGCGCGGAGGCGCTCTGAGGTATGCATCCCGCAACAAAGAGGAGCAGTATTGCCAAAATCTGCGGCATCAAGATACGGACTCGAACCGGCTGAGAGTGGCATCGATGATCAACCACCCGCTTTGCTGAATCCTTAGCATCCGTTACCAAATCTTTCGATACGCTCATGACTTTTTTTCCTCATGAATACAATGCGATATAGCATAACACAACTTCGGGAAAAGTCAACTGTTTTGTTGCTAACAAAAACGCCACTTGCCTTCTAAGGACCAAGTGGCGTTGCAAACAAGGTTATGAGATTTTTTGCTGCATTCATGTGCTTTGGCGGCGACCCAATCTAAGTTTAGTTCGAGCAAGCCTGCTGCTCTGGCCTATTGTGTTCTTTAGCGAGTAACGTCCCGGCCAGTTGCAAATCCAGCGTGTCGAATCCTTCCTTGAACCAAAGGTACGCCTCCTGCAGAATCTGCTTCGCACTTTCGCTGTTTTCTTGATAGGAAAAGAGACCTACGGCCGCTCGTAGCTCCAAAGATTTTGCCTGCTGATTTCGTGCAATCTCGACGGCTTGGCGAAAACATTGCTCTACTTCTTGCGGCGACCTGCCTTTTCTCAAAAATAGCATTCCTTTGAGGCGATTCAACTCTGCGGCGTAGAATCGTTTGCCGCTTTTTTGCGCTGCCGTCGTGGCCTCTTCCAACGCTTGCAGTCCCTCTTCCGTGCGACCGGCCTTGCCGTATGATTCCGCTAAAAGCGCAAGCAGGTGTGGGCGGAACAACTCTGCTCCAGTCGCACGCCAGACTTCCACGCCCTGTTCGATTTGAGCGATCCCGGCTTGTTTTTGATCCAGCTCCGTAAGCGCCCAGCCATGCAGCACAGTTGCCATCGCCAGGCAAAATGTGAACCCATGCACCGTACAAAGTGCGATCGCTTCTTCGGCGAGTTCTCGCGTCACGTGTATCTCCTGCCGCACCTGGCTGACCAATGCTGCAAAAGTGAGCGCGAGCGCCAGGCTGAAAGGATGCTCCAGCTCCCGCGCCAACACCATTGCTTCTGCACTTCTCCTCTGCGCTTGAGCGGGATAACCTTGAAACCAGAGAATGCGCGCCAAATAACACAGGCACAGGATTCCGGAATCGTGTCCGAAGCGTGAAGCCATCGAACGATGTTGCTGAATTTCGTAAAGGGCGATGCCTTGTTCCAAATTCGCCCTCGCCGCCTCCAGGTGCCCTAGATGAAAAAGAGCCGTTCCGAGAACGTGATGCGATTCCACGAGCAGAGCGGGATCCTGCACACGCGTGGCAAGTCTGAACACCTGCTCCGCGAGCTCATGCGCCGATTGGAACTCTCCCCTGAGGAGATAATAAGTAGAAAGGCCCTGGATGGCCGAATAAAGATGAGGATGTTCCCCCAATTGCATGGCTCGCTCTCGGGCGCAAGCATACGTGCGCTCCACTTCAGAAGCGGCGTAGCCTCTGGTGACCACCAATGAGGATCCTAGAGCGATCAGAAAATCAACCTCCTGTTGCGTTCTTTCCGGGCTTTCCGGCAGCGCGCGAATTAAAGTGAGGCCCTGATTCAAGTAAATGATGGCTTCATCAGGAAGCGAGCGCCGGCTTGCTCTTTGAGCGGCCTGATACCAAAAGAGCACGGCCCGCTCGAACGCTCTGGCTTCAGTATAATGATAGGCAATGAGCTCGGGTTTGGTTGCGATCAGATGCGGAAAACGCTCCACCAATACTTGGGCGATCCGCATATGATAGAGTTGCCGGGTGCTCTTGAGCAGAGCTTCGTATGCTGCATCTCGAATGAGCGCGTGTTTGAAAACGTATTTTGTCTGCGGTGGAGTGCCTTCCTCATAAAGCAACCCGGCACCCACCAGCCGGGCCAGCTCATTTTGCAGCCTGGCATGATCGAGCTGAGAAACCGCGTGCAGAAGTTCGTAGGCAAACTCTCGCCCGATCGTGGCGCCCAACTGGGTCACTTCTTTGACCGTTCCCATGCGATCGAGCCTGGCCATGAGAGATTCGTGCAAGGTGGCCGGAATGGCTAATGCCGGCAGCGATCCCGCCAGCTCAAAATGGCATTTGTGCTCGATCAACCACCCGGATTCCAACACCATTTTGGTGAGCTCCTCGACAAAAAGCGGCACGCCGTCGGTCTTGGCGACAATTTGCTCAAGCACTTCATTGGGCAGTATCTTGCCCTGCGCCAGTCTGTTCACAACCGCGCGCGTTTGTTGTTGGGGCAAATGTTCGAGCGTGATCGAGATGGCTTGTGGTGGATTTTGCCAAGGGAAAGAAAAATCCGGACGGAAGGTGAGCACGGCCAAAACGCGGCCGTCGGGCACTCTGTCGATGATGCGTTTGATAAACTCTAATGTCGAGGCATCAGCCCAATGTAGATCTTCGATCACCAGCAAGACCGGCTGGCGCTCGGCGCGTTGCAGCAATACGGAAACCAAAGCCGCGATGATCTTGTGTTTTTGTCGCTTTGCGGAGAGGTTCGAGGCCATATAGCCTTCACCAAGCGGAACGGAGAGCAGGGTTGCGAAAAGCGGGGTATTTTCCTGCAGCGGCAAACCATACTGCACCAAAAAGCCCTCGATCTTCCTGACGCGCTCGGGGGGAGAATCTTCCGGCTCGAAAGCCAGGACCACTTTCTCCAGCAAATCAATAACGGGATACAAAGCGCTCTTTTGATGATAAGAGGAGCAGCGAAATTCCGTTAACCATGCTTGCGGCTCCTCAGCCACTCGTTCTTTCAATACCTGCACCAGCCGCGATTTGCCAATACCCGCTTCACCACTGAGCAGCATCACGTTGCCCTCACCCTCCTTCGAGCGCTGCCACTGGTTCAGCAGAAGCCTGGTTTCTTCCTCGCGGCCCACTAGCGGCGTGAGGCCTCTCAGCGCAGCGACCTCGAGCCGGCTTTTGGCGGTGCTTTCGTGGAGCACCTGGTAGATCTGCATGGGCTCGGCAACGCCTTTCAAGGACTGCGTGCCCAGATCATCGCAGCCAAAAAAACCCGCAATGATCCCGTGGGTTGCGGCGCTGATGAGGATGGTGTTGGCTTGCGCGAGGCCCTCCAGCCGCGCAGCGATATTCGGCGTCTTTCCCAACGCCAATTGTTCATGCCGGTCACCTCCGCCCATTTCTCCGACGACCACCAGACCCGTGTGAATGCCCAAACGCACCTCCAGCTTGACGCCCATGCTCTGCTGCAAGTGCCGATTCAGCGCTTCCATGGCTTCCACAATTCCCAGCCCGGTCCGTACGGCGCGCTGGGCGTCGTTCTCATGGGCGGTGGGATAGCCGAAATAGACCAAAATCCCATCGCCGAGGTATTGGGCGACGTGACCGTCATACCGTGCGATCACTTTGGCGCAGACCGCCTGGTATTGGCGCACCACCTCGCGCAGATCCTCCGGATCCAGTTGTGTGGACAGCGCGGTTGAGCCGGCCAAATCGCAGAACATCACGGTTAGATGGCGGCGCTCCGCTTCCGGCGCCTCGCGTTTGGGGGGCAAAGAGGGCGTGGCAAGTTCTACAGCGGGAGAAGGGGCCGTCGTTGGCGCAAGCTGAGCGCCACACGCGTCGCAGAACCTGGCTTGCAGTCTGAGCTCATTCGCACAGCTCGGACACACCAGGACCAGCTTTATCCCACATGTTTCGCAGAATTTGGCGCTAGGGCGATTTTCGTTTTGGCAGTTGGGGCAGTGCATTTCGATACGCTGCAATATCGACTTCCTTAAATTTGATTCTCAACGAGGCCGCGCCAATCGGTTTTCACAAAGCTCACGCCACGGCTTCGCGCACGACCTCTTCGTGAGGATGCGAAACTGGCTCATTGCCATTGGACGGAGTAACTTCCACTTTGGTAAACCGCGCCAGCAGCGTATAAACCACCGGCACGAGCACCAGCGTCAAAAATGTCGAAAGCATCAAGCCGCCGACGACAGCGATGCCCAAAGGCCTCCGTGCTTCGGCGCCGGCACCAAGGCCGATGGCGATTGGCAAGATGCCAAAAATGGTCGCGAACGAAGTCATGAGAATCGGACGTAGACGAATCGTTGCAGCCTCGACCACGGCGTCGAACAAGCGCCGGCCTCTTTCGCGCAATTGATTGGCATACTCCACGATCAGAATGGCGTTCTTCGTGACCAGGCCGATCAACATGATCAAACCGATTTGTGAGAAGATGTTCATGCTTTGTTTGAACAGAAAGAGCGCTACCAATGCGCCGGCTACGGCGAGCGGCACGGAGAGCAAAATGGTTAAGGGGTGAATGAAGCTCTCGAATTGCGCCGCCAACACCAAGTAGATGAACACCACCGCAAACAAAAATAGAAAATAAAGCGCGCTGCTGGATTCGCGAAACTCGCGCGATTGTCCGGTTAAATCACGTTTGATGGTTGGGGGCAAACTGACCTCGGCAATGCGATCGAGGTCATCCAGCGCCTGGCCGAGACTCACACCGGGAACCATGCTGGCCGTGATCGTAGCCGAGCGTACGCGATTGAAGTGATTCAACTCTTTGGGGGCGACGGTTTCTTTGACGTTCACGACATTGGCGAGCTGCACCAATCCTCCCGCGCCGCGCAGATAGATGCCTTCGATCGCGCTCGGCGTGGCGCGATCCGCCGGTTTGAGCTGTATGATCACGTCATATTGTTTGGCGCCCCGTTTGAAATTGGTTACCACGCGCCCGCCGAGAAAAGTCTCCAGCGTGCTGCCGATGTCGGTCACGGAAACGCCGAGGCCGGCGGCGCGCTCGCGATCGATGGTGATTTCAAGCTGGGGCTTATTCAAGCGCAGATCGGTATCGAGATTGATGAGATAGCGGAGCTGCGAGGCTTGCGCCATCATCGTGCCGACTGCGCTTTGCAATTCTTCATAGGTATCCGCCTGCAAAACATAGGACACCGGCGTAAAATTGAAATCCGAGTTGATGCTCGGCGGATTCATCACAAATGCCAGAACGCCGGGAATGGAAAAGAGCTGTGGAAAAAGTTCCTGCACGATTTGTTGTTGCGATTTTTCTCTCTGATCTTCCGGCTTCAAGCCCATAAAGACAAAACCGTTGGTGACGCGGCCAGGGCCACCGAAACCAACGCCGGTCGCGGTGAATACACCGTCGGTTTCAGGCCGCCGGAGCATGATCTCTTCAACTTGCCGCATGTAGCGATCGGTGTATTCCAGCGTCGCCCCTTCGGGCGCGATGACGATGCCGAAAGCTGTGCCGCGATCTTCCGTGGGCACCAATTCGCTAGGAAGCAACTTAAATATAACGACGCTCAACACGACCATGAAGAGCGCTATCGCCATCATCCCACCCCGGCGTTCCAGCGCACCGCGCACGATTTTGCCATACATGCGCTCCAAACCGTCAAAAAAGGCATCGAACATGCGCGAGGCCCAGCTCTGGCTCGTGCCGTGCAGCGGTTTCAACATGCGCGAGCACAGCATGGGCGTCAACGTGAGCGCGACGAAACCGGAGATGAGCACGGATACCGCCACCGCCACGCCAAACTCGTTGAACAGGCGACCGACGTTTCCGCTGAGAAAAGCGAGCGGAACGAAAACCGCGACCAGGGCAATGGTCGTTGCCAAAACGGCAAAACCGATTTCCTTCGAGCCGTCGATCGCTGCTTGCCAGCGCGATTTGCCTAATTCCATGTGACGATAAATATTTTCGAGCACAACGATGGCGTCATCCACCACCAGACCGATGGCGAGCACCAAAGCCAGCAACGTCAGGATATTGATGGTGTAGCCCAGGAAATAGGTCACGGCGAACGTGCCGATGATGGAAATCGGAATCGCGAACGTCGGAATCAGCGTCGCACGAAAACTCTTGAGAAACGCGATGATCACCAGCACCACCAGGCCGAAGGCGATAAGCAAAGTATCCGTGACTTCGTTGATGGAGTTTTGAATAAAGGTGGCGGAGTTGTAAGCCACTTCGAGGAGCATGCCTTCGGGCAAAAGTTTCTGCAGTTCGGGCAATGCGCGATTGACGGTTTCCGCGACTTCGAGCGTGCTGGCGCGCGTTTGTTTGACCACGCCCATGCCGACCGTGGCTTTAGCGTTCCAGCGCACGGCGGTGCGCTCGTCTTCTGCGCCCACGGCGACTTCCGCTATGTCGCCCAAGCGCACGAGCTCGTCGCCCTCCTGCTTCACGATGAGCGCGCCAAACTCTTCAGGCGTGGCCAGATCTCCGCGCGTGCGCACGGAAAATTCGCGATTCTCCCCCTCCACTCTGCCGCCGGGGATTTCGGCGTTCTCACGGCGAATGGCGTTTTCAATATCCTGCGTGGTCAAACCGTAAGCCGCCATCTGTTGGGGGTTCAGCCAGACGCGCATCGCGTAGCGGCGTTCACCGCCAAAAAAAATGGAACCGACGCCCGGTAAACGCAAAATGCGTTCCTTGAGCACGCGCTCGGCCACGTCGGTCAATTCCAAATTCGTATGCCGCTCACTGGTCAGCGCCAGCCAGTTGATGGGCTGCGCATTGACGTCGATCTTTTGGATAATGGGATCATCGGCTTCGCGTGGCAACATGCCGCGCATGCTCGAAACGCGATCGCGCACGTCATTCGCCGCTTCATCGACATTGCGATTCAGCTCGAATTGCACCGTGATGGTTGAGCCTTGCTCCTGGCTGGAAGAAGTAATCGTTTTGACGCCTTCAATAGTCGAGAGTTGTTCTTCCAGTATATCCGTGATTTCAGTTTCAATAACATTCGGGCTGGCGCCACGATAAAACGTAATGATTGAAACCACCGGCGGATCGATGTCGGGATATTCGCGCACCGGCAGCCGCATGAACGACACCAGCCCGAAGATGATGATCACCAGGCTCATCACCGTGGCGAGCACCGGGCGTTGAATCGAGATTTCACTGAGCTTCATTATTGTCTCCGAGTTTCAATTCTCGTGACTATTCAGCTCAAAAAAGAAGAGTAAACGGATGGAGCGGATGGAGCGGATTGAACGGATAGTGATTCTGCAAAACAAGTTTTAGAAATCCGCTTTATCCGTTCAATCCGCTTACAAGAAATAGGAGCTGAATAGTAACCAATTCTCTACCTCGAACGCACGCCAATCAACTAGGATGAAGAATTGGCGTGCATTCGCGGTTCCCACGTGAATGTTAATGCTGCTGCGGTGCCGTCGAGGCCGGCATCACCTTCGCACCGGGAAAAAGTTTCTGATGGCCGGCGCGCACCACCGTCGTACCCGCCGCCAGGCCATTCACCACCTCCACCATCTCGCGCAGGCGCGTGCCCAGCTCCACCGGCGTCCTGGCCACGGTGCTGTCGGGTTGAATGACGAAGACCAGGGCTTGACTGCCCTCGACAAAAACTGCTTCACTGGGAATGACCAGTGCTTGCGGGCGCTCGCCCAAAACCACGGTGACGTTTGCCGACATGCCCGGGCGAAACTTGCCGCCAGGATTGTTGATGCGCGCAATGATTTTGGCGCGCCGCGTGGCTTGATCGACGATGGGCTCGATCACGTCGACGCGCCCGGTCAATTCATAACCGGGATAAGCCGTGGTGGAAACCTTGACTTCGGCGTCGCGCTGCAAGCTGGAATAATAGCGCTCCGGGGCGGAAAAATGGACGCGCAGTTGATCGATTTGAGCGAGATCGGTAATCGCCGCGCCTGCGCGCACAAATGCGCCGGCACTCACGCGGCGCGCGCCCACGATGCCCGCAAATGGCGCGGTGATTCTGGTCTTGCGCAGCCGCGCACGAATCACTTCGAGATCCGCCTCCGCAACCTTCCGCCCCGCCGCGGCGTCGTCCAAGCTCTGTGCCGTGCCCAGGCCTTCGTCCGTGATCGTTTTAATGCGGTCGAAAGTGACTTTTCTTTGCTCGAGGAAGGCTTTGGCTCTCTCCTCTTCCGCGCGCAGTTGTGTATCATCCAATTGCGCGATCAATCCCCCCTTGGCGATCGCCTGGCCCTCACGAAACGGCAGGCTGATCACTGCCGCATCGATTTCGGAGACCACGGTAATCGCTGCCTCCGCTTCGATGGTGCCGACCGCTTCAAACGGATCAATGACCGCGCTTTGCGTTACCGTTGCCGTCTCGACCGGCATGGGCGGCATTTGAAATCCACCCTGCGCTTGCTGCTGCGAGCAGGCGGAAATCACAAAAGACAAAAAGATCAGTGCCATCAGCAGAAGTGATGCACTCTTCCGATTTCCATCACATAAATGGCGCGTCATACTGTGCGTATCCTTTCACTGGAATTCAATTTGATTCGCTCTTTATCTTGGGTCTATCCGAGAACTTCGTTCTGTCATGCTGAAGCCATCCTGGCAGATTCACCACACCGGCCGGAAACAGGTACGATGCTCTAGCCAATCAAACTCCCTTCGAAATGTCACTTCAGGGATTCCGGCCGGGCTCTAACTTGACAATGTTAACTTAACCGCAAAGCTCGCAAAGAAGACACGAAGTGCGTAAAGAATCACAAGAACTGGAGGTTAAACTTTGCGACCTTCGCGCGATCTCCGCGACCGTTGCGGTTAAAGCAGGACAACTTAACATTGTCAAGCTAAGGCATGCCCTGTGGCGTGTGCAACTTCCTGTCCAAGCCAGCCCTGCTCCAATCACTTCTCCGGTATCCGCCAATCAATAACCGGCTTTTTGAATTTGCGCAAGGCAGCATTGGTCCTCGAAAACGGCCGGCTGCCGAAAAAGCCCTGATGAGCCGAAAGCGGCGAGGGGTGAGCCGCTTGAATGATCACGTGCCTGCTGGCGTCAATGAGCTTCGTTTTCTGCTTCGCATAATTTCCCCAAAGCAGGAAGACGACCGGACTCTCTTTGTTGCTCACGGCCTGAATAATGGCATCAGTGAAAATTTCCCAACCTTTGTTCCGATGGGAGGCGGGCAGGTGCGCGCGCACGGTCAAAACGGCGTTGAGCAGGAGAATGCCCTGTCTCGCCCACGGCACAAGATAGCCATTTTTCGGCACATGAATGCCAGTGTCCTTCTGCAATTCCTTGAAGATGTTCAGCAAGGATGGTGGCGGCGCGATTCCAGGCTTCACCGAGAAACTCAGTCCGTGCGCCTGTTGGTCATCGTGATAAGGATCCTGGCCCAGCAGCAAGACTTTGACTTTGTGATAAGGCGTAAGCTTGAGCGCCGCAAAAACTTCCTTCTCAGGAGGGAATACGATGTGTTTCTTGCGTTCCTTTTGCAGGAATCTTTGCAGCTTTTGAAAATATGGTTTTTGGGGTTCCTCGAAGAGTACGCGCCGCCAGCCTACTGGGATAAAGGTGTAGTTCATAGGCTGGGCGCTCAGGAAGCCCAACACTCCAAGCCCGAAATTCGAGAGCAGCCTCGAATTTCACACTTCGGATTTCGCGCTTCGAATTTTAAGATTTGAATTTCGAGATGAACGCCGTAGCGGAGCTGCGTCTTAATTTGGATTCGCATTGAGATCTTGCAGGATGATGTGTTGCGTGTTTAAGAGACTGCGCGCCACTAGCTCTGTAAATGGGATCAGGTTTCCCGCATCTGCCCAGCCCAAAGTCTCCAAATAGGCGCGTCTCTGTTCTTTTATGATCACTGCCGGCGCATAATTTTTTTTGATCAAAACGATATTCATCAAAATTCTGGCGCCGCGGCCATTGCCGTCATCAAATGGGTGAATTCGAACGAAATTGTGATGCGCAACAGATGAAACGACGACAGGGTGCTTGTGAAGAAGAGCTTGTTCTATCCATCCCAAAAGCTCTTCCATTTCTGAAGGAACATGCAAAGGCTCGGTGTAGCGGTGGATGGTTCCGTCAGGTTGCAGCACGTGATTTGGCAATCGCTTATACTCTCCCGGTGTTGCCGGTTTTTGCACCTTTTGCCCCATTTCATTGATGGCTTCCGTATGGGTGATTCCTGACAATAACAAACTGTTAAATTCTTTCATAAGCCCCGGCGTAACCGGGCGTTCGTCTCTAATAATCTGGTACAAATAATCAATGGCCTCGGCATGATTGCGTGCATCCAAAAAATCCTTGAAAGGTTTGCCTTCAACTGTCAAGCCTTCCCGCAGAAAGAAATAAGTTTCTCCTTTGGTTAAGGTGCTTCCTTCCAAGGCGTTTGAACCATAAGTCCACTCGATGCGCAGTTTTTCCTGGATGGTCGCCCATATAGCTTCGTGAAGAGGTTTTTGTGCGTTGATTTCAGCTTGTTTGGCGTCAATTTCATTCATAAGCTGCGTCAACGACGGTGCCTCAACCACATTGTAAAACTGCGACATCTTTCTCACTCCTTAATCGAAGCATGCGTCCGTCCGGATGGTGGAACGCCAATGGCCACCCCATTCCGCTCCTCCTTGCGATATGTTCCAGGCGCCACGCCCATCTCGCGCTTAAAGGCTTTGCTGAACGAGGCTTCGGACTCATAGCCTACAGCGGCTGCAATTTCTGAAATCGTTGCCGCGTCCTGATGCAGTAAATCACCCGCTTTGAGCATTCGCCATTTGGTGACATACGAAAGCGGCGGCATGCCTGACAATTGCGCGAAGCGCAATGAAAACGAGGTGCGCGACATGTTCACGCGTGACGCCAGCTCGGCGACGGTCCAGGGATGATCGGGCTGTTCGTGAACCAATTCAAGAGCTTTGCCGATATTTGCATCCGCCAGCGCGCGCAGCCAGCCGGCCTTCTCCTCGCAGCCGCCAACACTTCCGGCGTGCTCGGCGATGTGCGCCCGCAGAATTTGAATAAACAGGATATCCGTCAAACGCGAGGCCATTATGTGCGCGCCGGGATTATTCGAGGTCGTCTCCGCTGCCATCCACTTCAGCGTGGTCTCCAGCCAGGGCACGAGCTGGCCGCGCTCACCTTGGATATGAATGAGAGCAGGCAAGGTCGCGAGAAATGGTTTCGACGCCGGATTCTCGAAAGTGAATGACCCCGCCACCAGCGTTGTTAACGAACCGCCGCCGCCATGGTGGAAGGCGTGGCAGGCGTCGTGCCGGTGAAATTTCTTGGCAAGACGTTCGAGTGGTACCGCCGGGCTATCGGGATGGTCGCGCAAGATATGAGCATTACCGTGCACCAGCATCACAAAATCGCCACCCACTAGCGACACCGGAGCTTTATGCCCCTCGATCTCAAGATAACAGCTTCCTCGCGCCACAACATAAAATGTAGCATGGTCATTCTGCGCCCCGCCGGACCCTTGTGCAGCCGGCACACTGAAGCCCCACGGCGCCGTTAATTCTGTACAAAACTGTATCGCACTGCGCAGGCGAACGGTATTGAGAACATCGGAAAGT
Organism: bacterium; assembly: GCA_050732395.1. GTDB lineage: Bacteria > Zhuqueibacterota > Zhuqueibacteria > Zhuqueibacterales > Zhuqueibacteraceae > JBIOXB01. The sequence continues at coordinate 3,879 of JBOHQX010000394.1, read as the reverse complement.
ACGTCCATTCTTTTGTAGACAAATTATTGAACGTTAAGACAAATTAGCCGGATTTTTGTTCATCAAGAATACAGATTCTTGCTTGAAAATATACTTTGAAAAATGCGAGATTGCAAGGGGAAATTTGACATGCGCGGTAATGCTTCAGATGGGCGGAGAACGTAACGCAGTCCTCCGCGGCGCTTCCGCAAGCTGAGACCCGGGCATCAATCCTTCGTTCAACCTGGCTGCGCGTTCAGCGCACAATTTTTTTGAGATCGTCTTCCAGCCCTGAATTATTTTATAAAAATAGATGAGATTTTTTCCTTATTGATGGTGTCTATTTATATTATTCCAGAAAACCTACTTTATTTTCGAGACCAGCCGAGGAAGAGAGGATGAAGTTCTTCTGTTGCTTCGTGGCTGTTGTTTTGTTCACACTTCTATAAAGAAAATGGCTTTCGTGAAATAAGGGTATTTGGTCCGACAAAACCAACGCGCTGCCGGAATCCAGGACGGCCAATTTTGATCACGCGTTCCCGAGCAAGTCTGGGATGTTTTTTGGGATGAATGATTTCAAACGAAGGGAGCAATTATGAAACGCAACTCGCTTCTTGGTATTTCACTGCTGCTTTTTCCAGTTTTAGCATGGGCACAGGGAAAAATCACGCGGCATGGACTGCAGATTGACCGCCAACAAAGGCCGGTGGCGATCACCGGTGAAGAAAGGCCGGGCGAAATCGCGCGCACGGTCAAACCGCATTCCGGCAATCGCACGGGCGCGGTTGGGCCGGGTGTTCTTTTGATGGAATCGCACTACGATTACGGCTCCAACGGCGGAGTGTTGACGAATCTGTGGGACTATGGCGACGGTACCCTGGCCGTGGCACGCATGGCCGCTACCCAGGGACCAGCGCCAACCTCGCCGGACCGTGGCACCTTCTTCTCCTATTTTGACGGATTTACATGGACGCCCATGAGCAAGGTCGAGCAATCTCGGCGTGGTTGGTCAAATATTTCATCGGTAATAGATGGACGCAGCGTTGTGTCCTCTCACACCATCGGCTCAGTGCTGGAAGTCAATGTGGACGCGCTTAAAGGACTCGGCATTTGGACAAGCGCGATCACCGGCTTCACTACGAACTTGAATACAGGCTGGCCACGCCTGACCGTCGATGGCAGAGACAATATCATCGTCTGCTCTTCGATCGACGGTTTGGTCGACAGCTTGCAAGGCTTAAAAGAAATTGCCATCTCCCGCGATCAGGGCTCAACATGGTCCCTGCAAGTATTGTTTCCGGAGATCAGCACCCGGACTCCGATATTCAGAGTTGATGATCAGGCCATAGACAGCTTTGGCGACAAAGTCGCGGTTGCAGTCGCCGAATTGGGGGGCGACATTCATCTGTGGGAAAGCTTGGATAATGGTGCAACCTGGCAGTATCGCAATGTTACAAATTATCCTCTAGACGTCCAGCCCGGAGCCGAGGAACTTCGACCCTACATTGCCTGCGATGTTATTTACGACAATGACGGCGATCTGCATATTTTCTGGGAGACTGTTCTCGCCACGCAGGATGCCCCGGGAACAGAACTTGAATTGTTTTTCAGCCGTAATGCCGGGATACAACATTGGAGCGAAAACACAGCCCAAGTTCAGACGGTAGCGTGGGCCGATCTCTCTGGCGCCGAACTGGAGTCGGATCAGCAGCTCTTTGTGGCCGGTTCTCCGTTTAATCAGGTCAATGCCACCATGTCCCTGGTGGGACAGCCTCAGGCCGGGGTCGATGCAAACGGCAGTTTGTTTTTGTTGTTCGCAGCATTGCGGCCGTTGGATTTTGATGTTGCCGATTCCACACATTTTACCGACGTCTTTGCCGTGCGTTCCGACGACGACGGCGCGGCCTGGGGCGTTCCGGTCAATGTGACCGATACGCCGCAATCCGAGGATTTATGGGCGTCGCTGGCGGATAACGTGGGCGATAGTTTGCGTTTCGTTTATCAATCCGATGACAATACCGGGAACGAGCTGCAAGGCGGCGGCGTGGCGCCGACCAGATTATTGTATTATGCCTTTCCTACAAATGCCCTTCCCTCCGGAAATCTCGAAGGACCTCATTTATTTGTTTCGCCCCGCCAATTGAACTTTGGGAGAGGATTCATTGGCGATACCAGCGCGGCTCGGGTGATCGCTCTGCGCAGCACGGGCACGGAGCCGGTGACTATTTCTTCCATTCTGCTCGCCGGCGCAGACTTCAAGCTTCTAAATGTCCCGGCTACGCCGATGGTGTTGTTGCCGGACAGCTCGATCATTTTCCAGGCGGCCTTTGCCCCCACGGTCAGCGGCATTCTTACGGGTTCCCTTACTATTACCAGTGACGATGCAGATGAACCAAATCAGGCGGTAACATTGCAAGGCCTCGGCTTTCTACCACCGCCGCTGGGAACCGCACTCTACGTCGTGAATGAATTTACTGGCAACATCAATCAGATTGATCCGCTTTCAGGAACCATCTTGAACAATATTCCGGTGCCGGTCCAGACTTTCAACGGCGTCTCCGGTTTGGCATTCGACGGTGTGAGTCTTTTCTATACTCCGGGATTCGGCTTTAATCAGATTTATGAATTGGATCCGGAAACCGGCCAGGTGCGCAATTCTTTCGTAACGCCACAGGGCGTGCCGGTAGATGCGCTGGCGCATTCCGGCAGCTCATTATTTGCCACGGCATTCGGTTCCACGACGATTTATGAACTCGATCCGAGTACCGGCCAGATTCTCAACACCATCACCGCTCCCTTCTTCCTGCGCGGTGGCATGACTTACGGCGGCAAAAGACAGTCTTTGTTTGCACAGACAGAATTTGGCCAAGTTGTCGAGCTCGATCCTTTCAACGGCGAAATTCTCCACAGCTTTCCAGCGGCACCAGGAGAGTTTTACACAGGACTGGGCTATTCCAACGGCCTCGGCGTGCTCTTTGCCGGCAGCAGCTTCAGCGGCAATGTTTTTGCTTTGGATCCGGATAACGGCGGCATCCTCGCTACCTTTCCGATATTTGACCTCTTTTTCGCTTCTCTGAGCGGCCTGGCGGCGGACGAATCTCTGGTGTTGTCCGGACCGCATTTGCTGGCGCGGCCGGAGAGCATCAGTTTCGGCAAAGTCGGGCTTGGCAAACCAAGCGCAGCGCAGAGAATCACGCTGCGTAATATCGGCACAGAAAACGTGATCGTTTCGGGCGTGAGTCGGGCCGATGCTTCTTTTCAATTGCTCGATTTGCCCGATTTTCCGTTGACATTAGCGCCGGCAACTTTTGCCAGTTTCCTTGTGGCCTATTCTCCGGAACAACCAGTGGCAGCAAACGACACGCTCAAGATCAGCAGCAATGATGTCGATGGCCCGGTTCAGTTCGTCTCTCTCAGCGGCTTCGGTGTCAGACCGCCACGGCCGGGAACGCTCTTCGCCTCCACCGGACGGATCGATTCCTTGCTGACGATCGATCCGGCCACCGGCCAGAGCGCAGTTGTGGGTTCCACGGCGGGCTTTGGTGGAATCACGGAGATTGAGTTTCGCGAAGATGGCGTTCTCTTTGGCGCCACGGATCAAGGGCAGATTGTGAGGCTCGATCCGATCACAGGTGCACCTACATTGGTGGCCTCGCCTTTCGGCCAGATAACGGGTATGGAGTTTGACGCCATCGGCAGATTGTTTGGCACTTTTACTAATTTTTCCGGGGACATTTCTCAGCTTGTCACGATAGATCCGATCACAGGTTTTTTCACTTTTATCGGTTCGACTGGCTTTCGCAACGTCGGCGGATTGGCGTTCGCGCCGGACGGCACATTGTTGGGTGTCACCGGCGGTTTTTTTGAAGGGGGGGATTTGATCAGAATCAATATCAGCAC
>JBOHQX010000393.1:0-50364 GCA_050732395.1 bacterium | reverse complement strand
GTACGGCTGTGATTTCGCAGTGCTCAGCGGCACCCAGACGTCGGCATAGGAAGTCACGCGAAAGATCGGAACATTGGGCACAACGCCCACCACCCGGAATCTCTGGCCATCGACCTCGATGGTCTTGCCCAGGGCCGGTTCGCCGCCAAAGAATTTCTGGCGCGTGGCCGCATTGATGACCGCGACAAAACTCGCGTCCTTCTCCTCCTGCGGTGTGAACGGGCTGCCTTCGAGAAACTGGAAATCCAAGATTTCCCAAAACTGCCCGTCCGTGTGCTTCAAAAACAAGAGATGCTTCACGCCATTTTTGAACGCACCGACCGTGCGTTGTGAGGAAAAGACCGAAACTTTTTCCGCCGTGGTGAGGGTACGCACATAGCGATCCAAAAACCAGTACGGCGCCGGCCCGGTACGCGCAACGTGGCTGTCAGAGATTTCCATTCTCACGGTATAAATTCCAAGCATGCGGTCGGTTTTTAGCTCCGGGGCCAGCGGACCAAAGGCGTGATCGAGCAAGGCATTAACCACGATCAGCACGATGAGCGTAAAGCTGATGCCGAACAAGCTGATGAAGGTGAAGAATTTGCGGCGCAGCAGGACCTTTAGTGCGATTTTTAAGTAGTTTTTCAGCATGCTACCTCCGAAAAATGTGGGTAGTGAGTAGTGGATAGTTGATAGTGGATAGGATCACCAAACGATCCACAATCCACTATCCACTACTTACTATCCACTACCCACCACCCACTATCAACAATCCACTCAATTCACCTGCCTGCCATCAAACAATCTTACGATCCGTTCCGTCCTCTCGGAAAGGCGCGGATCGTGCGTGACCATGACGACGGTAGTTTTCTCTTTTTGATTCAGCTCCTGTAGGATGGCCATGATCTCCTCGCCCATGTGACTGTCGAGGTTCCCCGTGGGCTCATCGGCCAGCAGAATTCTGGGCTTGCCCACGATCGCGCGCGCGATGGCCACGCGTTGCTGCTGGCCGCCGGAAAGCTGCGAAGGAAAGTGATGCACGCGCGAGGTTAAGCCGACGCGATCCAGCGCCTGCAGCGCCAGGCGGCGGCGCTCGGCATTCGACAGGCGGCGGTAGAGCAGCGGAATCTCGACGTTGTCAACCACGCTGAGATCGGGAATGAGATGAAAACTCTGAAAGATAAAGCCGATCTTTTCGTTACGCAGTCGCGCGAGTTGTTTGTCGCGATAAGCCGTGATTTTGTCGCCGTGCAAAGCGATTTCGCCTTTCGACGGCTCATCCAACAAGCCCATAATGTTGAGCAAGGTGCTCTTACCGCAGCCCGATGGCCCCATCACCGAAATAAATTCCCCCTCTCGCACTTGCAGATTGATATTGCTCAACGCAATCGTTTCGATCTTGTCCGTGCGATAGACTTTGTCGACGCTGGTGAGATGGATCATATAGGACTTCTCCAGTTCTGAACCGTTGAGTTGAGATTGAAGATTAAGAGCCGAAGGTTGAAGACTGAGGATCGAAGATCGAGGATAGAAGAAGCATTCTATCTTCTATCTTCTATCATCTATCCTCAATCTTCGATCCTCAACCTTCCATCTTCGTTTTAATTCACCTTGACTTCTTTCACGTGCGCAAAATCCCGCATGTCGGAAATGATCACCTCCTCTCCCTCCGCCAATCCTTCCAGTACTTCGAAATATTCAAAACTCGACAGGCCGAGGTGAACGGGGGTTTTACGCGCTTTACTGTTGTGTATAACGAATAACTCCTGCAGCCCCTCGCCCGAAACAAATGCCACCTTCTTGAGGCGAAGCACTTCGCTCTTGCTCGCGGTGATGATGAATACGTCGACGCGCAGATTGGAGCGCAAGGCGAAATTCGATTTATCTTCCAAATTGACGCTCATGGTGATGACACCGTTTTCAATTCTTGGATAAATCGCGGCGACGGCCCCGGTCAGAAAATCTTCGTTTACTTTGATTTTGACGGGCAGGTCCAAAGCCAGGCGGGACGCATGCACGTCTGAAACCGTCGCCTGCACGCGAAAGCTGCGCAGGTCGGCGATGCGCGCAACGACGTCGCCTTTGCGCACGGTCGCGCCTTCTTCGGATAACGCGAAAGTCAAAATGCCGTCGCGTTCCGCCTTCGCCGTGGCCAGCTCCAATTGACGTTGTGCTTCGGCCCGTTCTTTCTGCAGGATTCTGATCTCCGTCGTCACGCCTTGCAATTGGTTCTGCAGAGAGCTTTGGGTATTGCGAATACTGCCGTCGAGCTGCTGCAGCTCCAATTCGGCAATCTCTTGTTCCAATTCGGTCTGACGCAATTGTTCTTTCGAGCTGCCGCCAATGGCGAAGAGCTGTTTTTCTTGCTCATTCTTGGCCTGTAAAAACTCTCTCCGCAGTTTCTTGATCCGCAATTGCGTCTGCAAGTCGGCCAACGTTTTGTCCAGGTCGAGGCGGAGCTGCGCTTGTTGATTCTCTTTCAGTGCAATTTGATCGTTCACTCTTTCCAAATTCAGTTGCGCGGTGCTGACGTCCAATTCCAAAATCGACTCGCCTTTGACCACAGCCGCGCCCGGTTTTTTCAAAACCTTGAGCACGCGGCTGTCGATCGGGCTGGACAGAGCCAGCTCGACTTCCGGTACGACCGTTCCCGATGCCGATATCGTTGCCTCGATTGGCCCGCGCTCCACCTTGGCGGTGCGGATGCGATTGCGATTGATCGCAGGGTGAATCCACGCTGAGATCAGCATCAGCACACTAATGATCGCGATGACCGGAGCGGCAATTTTGAATGCGCGCTTGAGGTTTTCGCGTTGGAGAAATTCTGGAGTGAGGGGGCGGTCCATTTTCAAATTTCCTGCTGAAGCAGTTGCCTTGACATTTCATGCATTCGACGCAAGAAATTGCAAAGCATATTCCAAAGGATCGCTGTTGATTTCTAATGAGTTGTGGGAAATTTCGCGACAGCAACCGTTCAATTTCGAACGGATACTGTTCATTCTGCGGTAGGAATCACGAAAGAAAGGCTAGCGACAAGATTTTTCTTCGTTCAATCGGGCAATGTACGTTAGCGCCTGGTCATAGGTAATGATTTTGCCCGAACTTTCTTGCTGCCACATTAAGCCACTGGCGTGGTCAAGCACCACGATCACGTCATCGCGGCCTTCCTGCTCTACGTGATCATTGGGCTTCGGGCTTGCAGGAGCGGTTTTATCTGAATACTCATTGCCGCAAAACACGCCGGACCAGGCCGGAGATTTCTCGAATGCGGAACAAATAACCCATGCCAGCGAAGGCGGAGAAAAATACCACGGAGATGATCACGCAGATCAGCAAGTTGGCAGCAAGAGTATCTTGTGAAAACATGAATTGAAAATTCATTTTGACCCATTGCAACAATGCGCCGATGAGCGCACTCAACGCCATGATCTTCGCAAAGAAGACGTAGACCATTCGGCTTTCGCGATTGGCACTGCGGCGATTCCACAACGCGAACAGCAGAGTGACTTGCAGAATTGCAGAAGCGGCAATAGCCAGCGCCAGGCCTTTGCCGCCCATCTCGTGTACACCAAGCCAATAAAGCGGCAGGCTCGCGGCTACCGCCAGTGTGCTGATGATCGTGGGAAATAGCGTATTCTGCATGGCATAATACCCGCGCACCACTACGGTTTGCGCGGCGAACGCGAAGGTGCCGATCGCCAAGAAACCCAGCAGTTCCGCAGTGCGTGCGGTGGCCAGGGCATCGAAGCGACCGCGTTGGAAAAGAAGAAAGACAATTTCATGGCGCAAGACCACGAGCAACGCTGAAAAAGGAATGACCAGGGCGATGTAGCGCCGCAAAGTATCATTCAGCAATTGATTCATTTCAGCCATTTTGTTTTCCGCGGCCAAACGTGCCAAATAAGGATACGAGGCAACGCCGGCGGCCTGCCCGAAAAGGCCGACGAGAATAAACATCACACGCAAGGCGTAATTGATGGCTGCCACGCCGCCTTCGGTCAAATACGAGCCGAAAAAGCGTGCGAAGAACTCCGTTGAGAAAGTCATGGTGAGGCCGATCATCAACGGCAGCGTGAGCACAACATACTTTTTCAAGTCGGGATGATGGAGATCAAAGCTGAAAGAGAATTTCATTCCAGCGCGCCGGGCGCCGGCATATTGAATCACAAGATTTCCCAAGAACGCGCCGATGAGAGCGCCCCAAGCAAATCCTTCCATTCCCAACCATTTGCTGAGCAATATCCCGCCCATAATGATTCCTGAATTATAAACCAAGGGGGCGAGCGCCGGCAATTTGAACCGTTCTTTGGCGAATTGCACCGCCATCAGCAATCCGCCAGCAAAGAAAAACAACTGCGCCGGGAGGATGATACGCGTCATCCGAATTGCGCTGCGCAAAATCCCGACATTTTCAATACCCGGCGCGAAAAGCGGCACCAGCCACGGCGCAAGCAGCCAGGCGATGATGATGACCCCAGTCAGCAAGACCCCAAAGACACTCACAATCGTGGAAAAAACCTGCCAGCCATCTTGCTCGCGCCGTTCTGCCAGGTACTTTGAAAAGATGGGGATGAAGGTCACCGAGAGAAAACCACTGGCGACGACGTGATTGAGAATTTCCGGGATAATGAAAGCGATGTTGTATGCATCCACTTCTCCTGCAGCGCCGCCGTAACGCGCAATCACCATCTCGCGTAGCAAGCCGATGATGCGGCTGAGCAGCACGGAGGCCATCATGATGAGGGCGGCGAGGCCGACCTTTTTGTCGAGGGAGGAAGCCATTCAGAGGAAAGAAGGAGCAAACGCTTATGGCAAAACTTGCACGTAATCGCTCAGGCTCTTCCTAAACCGGGTAAATACTGTATTGATATTTGCGATGCCTTCCCGCATGCGATCCCAGTCCATATAAAAGCCGTAACCGTGATAAAAGACGTGCCTGAATTTGCGGAATTGCGCCAAAGCGCTGGCCAATCCATCATCAAATAAAGCAGGAAGAGTCGAAAAGGAGGGTTGACAAAAACGGTCGAACAAATCTACTGAAATTTCCTCTTGCAATTCTGCAGATTTCATAGAATGTCTTGACCTTTCGCCTCGACTAATCTGGTAAAGCGCGTCGATGGCGTGAGAGGAACAATATCTAATGAAATCTGCAGCAATTCTTCGAGTTTTGCTCCCAATTCATACAACTTCCATCCGGAAACGCCGTCGAAAGCCAGATCCAAATCTCGCGCTTTACGCGCCGGGTCGAGCGAGCTGCCGAATAGAATAACCCGCGTTGCACCATAAGCTTTGGCAACTTCACGAATCCGATTGATTTGCGCCTCGGTCAAGGCCATGATCTTCATTTCTCTCGGAATAAGTTTTTCCATTCTGGAATAAAAATATGAAGATCGTACTAGAGAAGCAACAAAAGTATTCTTGACAGCTAGAATGGCCGGAGATCGCCTATTTACCTTCCTTGTCAAGAAGAATCCTGACAATCCTCTCCGCTGCCTTCCCATCCCAGAATTCCGGCACGCCACCCTTCTTGGCTTTGCCTTCCAAAATGCGGTAACTTTCTTCCAAAATGCGCTGCGGCGACATGCCGATCACGACGTTTGTGCCTTCAGAAACGGTCACGGGCCGTTCGGTGTTTTCGCGCACCGTGATGCAGGGCACGCCCAGCACCGTTGTTTCCTCTTGAATTCCGCCGCTGTCCGTGATCACCAGGCGTGCATGCGCCGTGAGCTTGAGAAAGTCCAAATAGCCCAGCGGATCGGTCAGAATCAATTGACGCGCTTGGGCAATTTTGTCATCGAGCCCGAAGAGCTTCATTTGCTTGCGCGTGCGCGGGTGCACGGGGAAGATCAGCGGTAGCTCGCGCTGAATTTGCAACAGCGCGCCGAAAATGTTTTCGAGATTCTCTTTGACGTCCACATTGCTCGGCCGGTGCAGCGTGATCAAGCCGAATTTCTTGCTTTCCAATTTCAATTCATGAAGAATGGTCGATTGCTCGGCGCGCTCGCGGTGCTTCATGAGCGAATCGATCATGACGTTGCCCACGAAAAAGCACTTTTGCCGGTCGACGCCTTCACGCTCAAGATTGGCGAAGGCGCTGCGTTCGGCCAGGAACAAATAGTCCGAAATTTGATCGGTCAGCACGCGGTTGACTTCCTCGGGCATGGTGCGGTCATATGAACGCAACCCGGCTTCGACGTGCGCAAGCTTTACGCCCAATTTCACTGCGACCAGGCCGCAGGCAATCGTGGAATTGACGTCGCCGACGACCAGCACGATATCCGGATGCTCCGCCGAGATGATCTTCTCGAACTCAATCATGATTTTGCCGGTTTGCTCGCCATGGCCGCCGGAGCCCACGCCTAAATAAATGTCCGGAACGGGCAGGCCGAGATCATTGAAGAAGAGCTTTGACATCTTTTCATCGTAATGCTGGCCGGTATGAACAAGTTTGGCCTCAATGCCAACGTGCTTCTTCATTTCATCGATGAGCGGCGCGATCTTCATGAAATTCGGCCGCGCGCCGACGACATTGCAGATTTTCAAAGGCATTTGTTCTCCTGATAAAAGCTTTCCAACACAAAGGCACAGAGCGACACAAAGGAGCACAGAGTTAGAGAGGCCTTGTGCCCAGCGCTTGGGAAGATGCCTTCGGCATGACATCTTTGGTGATGGCGTTGATTTAACCTTGCACTGCTGGCGCAGGATGATGCAAGCTGCGCAGTGCTTCCTTCATGATCTTCCCAGAAGCATTCTTGGGAAGCTTGTTTTGCACAATCACTTGGCGCGGCACTTTAAATTCAGGCAGACGTTGACGGCAAAAGGCAATGATCTCCTTGGGCAATCTTTCCTCATCTCCGTTGTCATGCTCAGGCTTAAGAGTAATGTATGCACAAATCGCTTCTCCGAGATATTGATCCGGTACACCGATCACCGCCGCTTCCAACACCTGCGTATGTTCGAGAATGGTTTCTTCAATTTCCTTTGGACTCACGCGATTCGCGCCGGATTTGATCATGTCGCGCTTACGGCCCACGACGTAAAAAAATCCTTCATCATCCATACGACCAAGGTCGCCGGTATGAAAGCCGTGCGTCGACAGCGCGGCTTTGGTTTCTTCGGGTTGATTCCAATAGCCCTGCATGAGATTCGCGCCACGCGCCACAATCTCGCCGGCTTCGCCGAGCGCGGCCTCTTCGCCGTTGTCTTTGATCAAGCGCAGCTCGACGTTGGGAATCGGAATGCCGATGCTGCCGACTTTGCGCGCCAATTGTTCGGGAGGCAAATACGTCAAGCGCGCCGAAGCCTCGGTGGCGCCGTACATTATAAAAATCTTTTTATTTTGGAAAACTTGCATGACTTCGCGAATCAGGCTGGGCGCCATGGCGCCGCCGGCCTGGGTAAGATAGCGCAACGCCGGAAATTCCATCTTGCGCACTGCAGATTTGCCCAAGAGAATCGCATAGGTCGAAGGTACTCCCGAAAATCCCGTGGCAGCTCTGTCCTGCATGCTTTGGAGCACAACGTTTGGAAACAAGAAACGATTGTCGATAATGACCGTGCCGCCCACGGCCATATGGGTATTCAGCAGCGATTTGCCATAGACGTATGCAAACGGCAACACCACCATGATGCGATCCTGCGCCGTCAGGCCGAGATAACTCACGATGCTGCGCGTATTGGTGACGATATTGAGATGCGATAACATGGCGCCGCGCGGATCACCCGTGCTGCCGGAAGTATAAATAATCGAAGCGAGATTCAAATCACCCATGGCCAGCGGCAGGGGTGTTTCCGGTTGTTGTGTAACCTCTTTCGCGGCCAACACCGGCCACGGCCAGGCGGATGGGTCGCTCCGCTGGAAATCTTCCGGTAGAGCTTCTCCGTCTGCCGCAATAGCATCCAATACCACCACGGCGCGGAGGTTGGGCAGCTTGTCACGCGCCTCCTCGAGCACGGACAATTGTTTGCTCTGAGTGAGCAATGCGCTGACCTGGCAATCATTGATGATGTACGCCAGCGTTTTAGCGTTGGTGGTCGTGTACGTAGCCACGGTGACGCCGCCGCACTTGAGAATACCGTAATAGGCTGCAAGGTAGGCACTGGAGTTTTCCAGCAACAATGCCACACGATCGCCGCGCCGAACACCGAGCTCGCGCAGCGCGTGCGCCACACGATTCGCCGCGCGCTCGAGCTCGCCGTAACTTACGGCTTCATCGCCGTGAATACAAGCAATTTGGCCGGGAGTGGCTTGAGCGTGATGCTCAAGAAAATGGTAGATGAGATAGGGGGTCATCTGAGATAAACCAGCTTCATAGTTTTGACAAACTCGCCTGCTTGCAATCGATAGAAATAAACACCACCGGCAAGATTTGTGGGATGCCATTGGGCTTCATGCTCGCCGGCCGTCTTGGCTTCATCGACCAAAGTTGCAATTTCCTGGCCGGTGAGATTATAAACCTGCAGCGTCACGTATGCAGACTGGGGCAGGGTATAACAAATTGTAGTCGCAGGGTTGAATGGATTGGGATAATTGGGCAAAAGCGAAAACGTTGAAAATCGTTTGGATTGAACCTCCGCTACCGCGGTCGCTCGCAGAGCGTATTTGACTGTTGTGCAGGCTCTGCCACCAGCGCCGGTGCTCGTGCCAACGACATACACACTACCGGCTGAATCCAAGGTCAAATCGATGGGAAATTCGTCTGAAATGTAGCCCGGTTCGCCATATTTCATCACGGCTTGTTCAACGCCGCGGGAATCAAATCTTATCGTTTCGAAATCAGTGCTCGTTAACGATCCGTAGCGTGGGCCCGAAACGTAAACATTGCCCAGGAGATCGATCGACAAATCGGTGAAGCTGAGGTCATAAAATGCCTCGCGAAAGGCAACCCACTGCTGGACCCCTGCAGTATCGTATTTGACGATGGTGAATTCGATAATGCCATCCGGCCGCTGACTGTTTCCTGCCACAAAAATGTTTCCCTCGGCATCAAGCGCAATTTTTTCCACCTGATGACGACCGCGCACACGCCCCTTATAAGAGACTGCCCACTTTTGTTGACCTACAAAATCATATTTTATCGTCATAAACTCGGTATCATCAAGTGAAGTGCCACAATATCCGGTGACATACACATTTCCCCAATCATCCTGAGCAAGCGCTTGCGCCCGATAAAAAAGACGTTTCTGATCTCCAAAATGCATGACCCATTTTTGTACTCCCGAGTTGTCATACATTAGCGTTGTGATCATTGAGGAGTTGTCTATTTTTAGAGTATTTCCGGCAATGTAAACGTTCCCATGCCTATCAATGGCACAGCCAACTGGAGCATCATCGGATTGGTCCGAATGGCTGTAGCGCCTGGTCCACCGCTCAACGCCAGCACGATCATACTTTATGGTCACAAAATCACGAGAACGATCTAAACCCGTGCTCCAACCCGTCACAAAGACGTTGCCGGAAGCGTCAAGTTTTGCGGAATTTGCAACATCTGCCGAATCGCTTGGGCCGTTATATCGCGCCACCCATTCTTGCTTTCCATCAGGGCGATATTTAATCGTCGCGTAATCAAGCCTTGTGTCGAGTCCGAAACTTGCGCCGGTCACATAAACATTTCCTTCCGTATCTAATTCCATTGCGTTGGCGACGTCGCTGGAATTCATCGGGCCATTGTATCGGGCTGTCCATTTGAGGTCGCCAGAGCCATTGTATTTGATGACGCGATAATCATTGGAGGCGTCAACAGTCGGACTCGCACCAACCACGTAAACATTTCCTGAATCGTCAACCGCGATGTTCGTGGGCAATTCTTCGGAACTCCCCTCCCCCGAATATCGATTTGCCCACAGTTCGCGCCCGCTTTGATCGTACTTGATCGTTACAAGATCTTCAGTGGGATATGCTCCCAAAGTTCCTGTGACGCAGATATTGCCAGAGATGTCAGTTGTAATCGCGCAGGGCAAATTTGGCGAGGTTTCTGACCCAGCATATTCAGTCGCCCATGCTTGGAGGCCATGAGAATTGTATTTTACTGTGGCAAAATTGTTTCCGCTTTTACCTGTTACCAGCAAATTGCCATCAAAATCCACCGCTAGAGCCCTGGGAACGTCTTCACGGTCAGCAAAGCCGTTATAGATCGTGTTCCACAGTTTGACTCCTTCTGGACTGTATTTGCTCGTAAAATAATCCACGTTTGTGCCATTATAAGCACTGCCTGCAACATGCACATTTCCTGAAGCATCGACAGCGAATGTGCCAGCATAGCTCGTTAAAGACGTTGACCAAAGTATAGCGCCATTACTATCATATTTTACGATTGTGGTCATGCCTTTAAGATATATATTCCCCATTGCATCTAGTGCCATATTCACTGTATCAAAATCTGGATCAAAAACTGAAATTCGAGTATTCGCGAGCCATAGCCGATGCCCCAAGCCGTCATATTTGATCAACGCATAATAAGCAATGTCGCAATCAACTTCTTCGATCCAATAATAATGACAATAGTTTACCCATCCCACGGCGTAAATACTTCCGCTTCTATCAACGGCAATTCTTCCGGGACGGATGTTTTGGATCCACGTATTCTCAGAACGAATATCCGGGTATACAATACGGTCAGCCCATTTTTGCTCGCCAGAGCTATCGTATTTGATCGTGACAAAGTCATTTTCGCTAGTGCCGCAGACAAAAACATTGCCGGCGTCATCAACCGCGACCGAACCCGCTATTTCATTCGTGCCCTCATCATAACGAGCGCACCATTGCCTCACTCCTGCGGCATCATACTTTACAATCGCAAGATCGGAATCCCAATCAAAATTATTGCTTGTGCCGGCGACATAAATATTATGCGAGCGATCAACGCAAATACTGGTGGCAAAATCATTATGCTTGGAGGGGCCGTCATAACATGCCTGCCAAACCAGTGCACCCGCCGCATCATATTTCAATGTCACATAATCTATTCCGGAGATCGGTTGAAGGCTATATCCCGTTATGTAAAAATTCCCGTGGGTATCCGAAGCGATCGCCGTTGGCACGTCGATGCCATTTGTAACATAGGCTGTTGCATATTGCCTGATCCAAGCCTGCTCGTACAGTTGAGCGCAGCAGCGCGCGCACCATAAAAAAAGAATGCCAGAGGAAAGCCCGGACCTAAAAAACTTCATGACATTTGCAAGCCGCTCAGTTCAATTGGTTCAGCAACAGATTTGAATACTACCACAAGGTAGGATGCCCACGCTGGCACCATTCGGATATTTTTGCCGTAGAAAACTCAATAGCCCATCCCACGCGCTGAATTGCGGGTACCCTTCCCAATAGATTTGATGAAATTCGTCGGCAGTGACGCCCGGCATGAAGCCAACCAGCAGGCGTTCACCGAGAAAACCCTTCTTTACCGGTTTGCGATAGAGTCTTTGCTGTACACCGAAGAGCCCATGATGTCCCATGCCCAACGAACAGGCACTGGCCAGCACGATCACACCGTCTTCTTTCAGATAACCTGCCGGCGCGGTATGATGAAACATAAAGGCATTTTCAGCCTGTAACAGCTCATCGTCCTTGGGGTAGGCATTGAGAATGACGAGGTCAAATGCCTCTTGCGGCAATGAAGTCGCATACACTTCGCGCGCGAAGTTGGCGCCGGCGCGATGCGCGGCTTCGAGATCGCCGGCAAATACCCCGGCAATTTCGCGCTTGCCGTTCACGACGACATTGATGCTGAGCTGCACGCCGGCATGCCGGGCCACGCGCTCGAATTCCGCACGAAAACGATTGCCCTCCAGCGTGCCCGCCTTGCCGCGCAGGCCCATCATCACGGCTTTGTGCGTCCATTCGATGCTTTCGATGTTCGACAACCCGGGCAACACCATTTTTGCGCCGCCGCTGAAGCCGGCGAAAGCGTGCGGCACCACGCTGCCGAGCAGGATCTTGAAATCGGCCGCCATGAACGCGGCATTGAGACGCACCGGTACTTTACCCACGCTGGCGCCGAGATCGACGAGATCACCATGGCAATCGTGATTCATGACGCGGTACTGTGCGACTACGTCTTTACCCAGCTTCTTTTCCAAATCGGCCGGAGTCAACGCGGTGTGCGAGCCCAGGCTGATGACGAAAGTAATATTTTCCTTCTCAATGCCACCAGCAGACAACTCCTCCAGCAAGAACGGCAGGAGCGCGTGGGTGGGCGTCGGGCGACTCAGGTCATCGACGGCAATCGCAACGCTGGTGCAGCCGTGCAGGAGCTCGCCCCAGCCGCGCGTTGCAATGGTATGCTGCAGCGCGGCGCGGATTTCTTCTGCAGTCAGCGCCGGCGCATCGCGCATGGCGCACACGTGCACCTCCCACGCTTCCGGAAAATTGAGCATGAGCGGGCCGTCGCCAAACCAGGCCGCCCAGGGAACGCAAACTTCACGCATCAACGGCGCGGCGCTTATCCTGTACAAAACTGACGATGGCATCGACGGATTCGAAATTATCCGGCATCATTTCGTCTTCGTCGATCTTCACTCCGAAATGCTGCTCAATGAAACTGATGAGATCGAGCATTTTCAAAGAGTCGATCACACCTTTGCTGAGTAAGCTATCTTGATCCGAAAAAGTGACACCCTTGGGGGATTGTTTCGTGAGAAATACCTTGATGTCAGAACGAAAGTCCATGATTGCTCCTTGGTGTTCGGTAATCAGTGTTCAGTAATCAGTGTTCAGTGATCAGTATACAACTGCCTTCACTTGAATACTGATCACTGATTACTGAATACTGATCACTGATCACTGATTACTGAATACTGATTACTGATCACTAAACACTGATTACTATTCTCCATCAAATATCCCGGTCGCCCACGGTCATGAACCAATTCTTGCCATCAAGCACGGTCGCCGCATAGGGCTGCGCAGCGTTGGCGTAAGTGATAACAGTGGAAGTGGCGTCATCGCGGTAGCGGAAACCCAATTGTTGCGCGGTCGCGAGCATGGGATTCAGATCGTGCAACCGTAGCGAAATCGCATTGACATGCACCCTCCGCAAATGCTGCATCAAGGCGCGCATCAGAAGCTGCCTCTCCTCCTGCTGTCCTTCGACGAGCAACTCCATCACGTGCGCCACGCCTTTGGCCTCATGAAACAAAACATAGCCTTTCAATTCGCCGCCGGCCTGCATGCGAAAGCTGGTGGTGCGATACAACGGGTTGTGCAAGAAGCGCCAGGTGAGATAGCCCGCATCGCGCTGCACGAGCACGCGATGCTGCCGCAGTACTTTCTCAAACAGGCGGTCGTATTCGGCGCCAAAAGTCTTTTCTTCAACGAGAGCAAAATCGTACGGTCCCGTACGCGAGCGGCCCGGTGTGATAAACTGCAGAAACGGATTGCCCAGGGCGGCGAGCGCGTGAGCGGCGATCTTGTTGCCCACGAGCGCCTCCAGCTTGTTTTCCAACCGCAGCAAAGCCGCGTAACGCACCATCTTGCCGATGGGTTGATGCCCGACCTTTTCGTGCACGGCGCGCATGCGTTCATTGGGGTGCGCGAACAAAAAGTCGAATTCGCCGCGGTCGACGCAATCTTTCGCGGCGCGGCGCAGTTTCATGGCCACGCCCAGCGTGCGATACTCTTGATCGATGGAAAAATCCGCGCAGTTCCAGCCGAGGAAAGGCTTGCTATCAACCATGACGCGCCGTGGAAAAGCCGAGGTGAATCCCACGACTTGATTCTTGCTTTGGTCCAGAGCCAGCCAGGCTTTACTGTGGCCATGCGGGTTGTCGCGATAGGCCCAGTCGAAGCGCGCCACAAAGGCGTCATTCTCTTCATAGCGCGTGCGATTGCGCAGGAGGCAATCCATCATTGCTTGCCGATCGGCTTTGGGATCGGCTTCACGAATCACGATTGACATCAAACCACTTTTTGATACGTCGCTGGCCTGTTTGAATTCGACCGCAGGGCCACGGGCTCACCGGCGAAATGTTGATTGATGCGCTCGCGCAATTCCGGGTGAAAGGTAAAACGCCGAGCGGCGACTTCGAGGTAAACGCGTTGATAATTGCGAATCATCTGCGGCAAGGTAAAACGTGCTTCGATGTGGTTGCGGCCCGCCGCGCCCATCGCCAGGCGCTGCGCTTCATCGCGCAACAAAACGAGCAGGGCCCCGGCCATCTTTTCAGGATGATCTGACGGCACCAGGAAGCCGGTTTCATTCTCGACCACGAGCTCGGTGTTTCCGCCAACGGCAGTCGCCACCACCGGCTTGCGCGCCGTCATCGCTTCCAAAATAGAGTTGGACATGCCCTCGCTGAACGAGGATAGCACGAACACGTCCATTTCGCGCAGGATTTGCGGCACGTTCTTGCGCCAGTTCAGAAAATAAACTTTGTCACCGATGCCCAGGTGCCGCGCGAGCGCGGAGAGCTCGGCCTGCAGCGGCCCGTCGCCGACAAAAAGCAGTGCCGCGTCCGGCACGGTTTCAAAAATCTTCTGGGCGGCGCGAATCAGACTGGCGTAATTCTTGACCGGCACCAGTCGTCCCACGCTGCCGAAAAGCAAAGTGCCAGGTGCCAGACCGAGCTCGGCGCGAATGCCGGCTGGCTCGGTATGGGCGTCGAAAGCGCGCACGTCGACGCCGTTGCGAATCACCTGCATGCGTTCATGCGGAAAGCCAATTTTGTCGTGCAAGGTGTCACGCAGTCTCTCGGAAACGCATATGATGCGATCGGCGCCGCGCCAAAACAGATTCTGGATCCAAACGTGCTTCTTGGTGTCGACGCGCATGAAGCCGTGTTCGCTGTGCACGAGCGCCGGCACGCGCGCGGCCGTGGCCGCCAGCATGCCTTCCAGCAGTGTCCCCCACGAACGCGTATGCACAAGATTGATGCGATGTTGCCGGAAAAGCCGGTAGAGCTTGAAATAGTAACGATAGTCCCCGCCCGCGCGCGCACCGAGCTCGGCGATCCGGCATTTCTGCCGGTCAACAGCCTGCAACATGAAACCGCCGGCCTTGAACACATACAGATGATTCTCAAAAATCTCCTCGGGCATGGCGTTGATGAGATTGAGAATCCCGCGCTCTTTGCCGCCAACGTTCATCTCGTTCGCGAGCTGCGCGACTCTTATTCTACGAATGACCCTCTTGAACATGTTCGTGTTTCCGCCGCTGAGGCAGGATCTCGCCCAGACATTTTTCGACCCGGCGATCGACCGTGCCGACGTTATCCGTGTGAACGATTTTCAAATTGGGCACCAAGCCCTGCAAGACCATGATACTTCCGGCGCATGCCCGCAATTCTTCCACGCCATAAAACGGCTTGCGGCGATGTGCAGTCTCGGGCCGCAAGACCAGCATAAAAGGCAGCGCCGGCTGAGGAATGACGGCCAACAGCCAATGCAGGTATTTTCGTTCGGTGGGAGTGGTGATGCGAAAATGCGCAAAGCTGTCATAAAAATAGCGATTCAAGACGATGAGGTGCCGGCGATGATGCAAGAAAACAAACAGCCGAAATTGCATGGCGCGCAGCGTATAACCCAAGGTCAAGAGCAGGGTCAGTCTTTTCCCCGTGTCCAGGCGGCGCGGCGGTTTACGCATCGAGGAGCGGCGCTTTTCCACGCGCGGCTCTTGGGAAGCGTACGTCTCGCGCTCCTTCCAAGGAGAAGGTGCAGGCGTCCGCAATAGGGTGCGCCAGCCCAAACGGCGAAAGCGAAGGTAGTACGGCTCATAACCGGCTTGCCGTAACCACCGCAAAGATTTTTTCGAGTTGATGGTTTTACCACTGCCCACGATGCCGCTGAAAGTCACGAGCATATTCATCCATTCCATCCTGTAACATCATTGTCATATTCCTCTATGCCCGTTCCCACAGCAGCAGGCGCGAAGGACTGGTTCACAAATTTCCAAAAGCTTCCTGAGCCCGGAGATGGCGCCCCGCCGCCGCGGCATGCCTCAGGCTGCTGCTACGGGCGCCGTTTTCTTCGTTGTGTGAGGGATTTGCTGCTGCAATCCTGGATTGGAAACAACCTCGCCCGGCCGCGGAAGGGCCCTTTCGGGCGTACCCGGCTGCACTTGAGTTTGCTGATCATGCAGATTCATCAGAATGCTGCTGAATGCGACGAACCAGTACAGCGTATCAAGGTCGTTATAGTTGTGTGTGTAAATGCCGAGGGTAATGCCGATCAAGCCGAGCTCGAGCGCAAGGGCTGTCAACTGCAGTTGCGTCGGCGGCACACCACTTTGCATCGTCTTGCGTACCCTACGAAAGTCCCGCCAGGAGGTAAAAAACAGCAAGATCCAAATGACGAAGCCAACCAGGCCGAATTCCGCCGCCACTTTGAGATAACTGTTGTGCGCGTCGCGCGAGCCAAGCTCGGTCAGCATCTCCTCGGGCAAATATCTCATGGAAATCAAGGAGTAATTATTATAGCCGATACCGGCCGGATACTCGCTGATGATTCTGAAAGTGGCATCATTGATCACAAAACGCGACCGCGCCGAGCTTTCGCTGTGCGGATCGACAATGGTCTTCATGTCGTCCCAGTAATGCGGCGGTGTCAGAAAAAAAACAAACAGCAATGCGCCGGCCAAAATGGGCACGGCAATACGAAAACGCATGGACCCAGGCGCGAGAAACAGCATCAACGACATGGAGGTGACCAGAATCACCAAGGTCGAGCGGCTGCCGTCGGGCGTGTTGGGCAGAAAATTCAGTACGAAAGGAATGATAGTGGCACAATACAGCCGCTCTTTCCAATTGCCGTAAAGCGTCAGCAACACCAACAGCGGCATGAACATCATGAGATGGGCGCCCGCGCCGCCGGTCGCCACACCGACTTCCATCTCATTGATCCAGCCCCATTCCACGCCCCAAGCCGCCATGAAGGAGGTGTACCACATGCCGGCGAAGGTAACGTACATCAGGATGCGCATTTCGCGCTCGGTGCGGACAATGCGCATCATCAACCACGAAAACCAGACGATCTTGGCAAAGTCGACGGCATTGTCGAAAGCAAGCTCGATGGAAGAAACCGCCCAGATACTGGTCAAAAACGTCATTCCCAAAAACGCAAACATCATTTTCATAGGGGTGCGCAGCGGGAGGATGTCTTTGAGCAGCTCTTCGCGATTCATCATGTAAGAGGCCGCTAACACCAGCGTGATCACAAATTGAAAACGAATCTCATCCAGACCGGCGCCCAACGTGCGCAGATTAAGATGGAAGAGGGCGATCACCATACAAACGCCCACGAAGGGTCGCCGTAACGTCCAAAAACTGCCAATGACCAGTAACAGGATCGCCAATGTTGAACGTAGAGACACGATTGTTTCTCGCGTGTAAGATTTGGCTGAAAAAACTCACACTGTAGTGTGATCAAATTGTTCTGTACGCGCAGAGCCTTGGGTCAGCGTAAACCCAGGCGTGCCCGGGAAGATCCTGAATTTACGGGAGGCTGGTCGTCCCTTGCGACCGGCAATGACGATGTCGAGGCCGGTGAGGATTTTTTATTGGCCGGTGGCCCAGCCCCACCGGCTGAGCATGCCGTTGAACTTCTTGCGTACACTGCTCGTGGCCTTACGCAGGTCGAGGGCCGACTCTTGCCACAGTGCCACGACGCGCTTAGGCTTGACCAGCCACAAGGCACCAACGTAAGTCACCGCGCCGACCAGCATCATCGCGAACAGGGACACGGCGGAGGGCAGGCCGAGGATTTGCGCGACGAGATAGCGGCAAGCGAGCATCGCCGCTGCCATACCCAGGCTGGCCAGGAATCCCGGCATTTGCGGCCCGAGGTATTCGCGCCAGCCCACCACGCCCATACTCTTGAGAAGATTCACCATCAGAAACATGACGATGATCGAAACGATGACCACGGCCACCGAGACCCCGACGATGCCATACTCCACGCCGAAATAGACGGCGATCGCCAGCAAGATAAACTCGATCAAGCGCCGGAAGGTGGAGTTGCGCACAAAACCGGTAGCGGTGACCACGGAATTCAAGAAGGGGTCGATCGAACGCAACACGCCGGAGACGCACATGATTTGCAAGGGCAAGGTCATGGGCGCCCATTTTTCGCCAAAGACAAAAGCCACGAACTCCGGAGCAATGACCATGGCCCCGATCAGCAAGGGATAGCTTGCCAGAGAAACCGCCAACACCGCTTTTTGAAAGCCGGCCTTGACTTTTTCCGGTTGATCCTGCACGCGTGAGAACGCTGCGAACATGACGGAATTCAATGCACGAGTGATGCGGCGCTGCGGGAGGCGCATCAGATCGAAAGCTTTGGAGTAGTATCCCAATTGTTGCGCGCCGAGATAACGGCTGATGACGAAACGATCGGCGTTGTCAGCGAGATAACGGAAAAAGTTGCGCAGGAACACCCAGCCCCCGAAACGAAAAAGCTCTTTCGCCGCCGTCACGTTGAATTTGAGCGAGGGCCACCAATGAATCGCGCGTGAGGCGAGAAAGCCGACGATCGCAATACCTAGAATCTTGCTGAGAATCAGGCTCCACACGCCGAAGCCGAAGAGTGCAAGCGTCACCGAGGAGAAAATCTCCGTGAACCGGCCAATGATTTCAATTTGCGCCGATTTGAGAAAATTCATCTGGCGATCCAGCATGGTGGTGCCGGCGGTTTCGAAACAATCGAGCACCATGTACATCGCCACGCCGGGCAGCACCGTGGACAGTCTGGGTTCGCGAAAATACTCCGCCAAGAAGGGCAGGCAAACCATGATAATGGCGAAGAGCGTCAGCTTGAAAAAAAAATCCATCAGGAACAAAGTATTGATGTGCTCTTCATTCACTTCTTCACGGCGTTGCACCAGGCCCATGCTGAAGCCGAATTCGCCCATTTTGGTCGCGAATTCCACCACCATCATGGACATCTGTACCAGTCCAAAGTCTTTGACGTCCAACAAGCGCGCGAGCGCTATGCTGCCAAAAAACTGCATGAAAGTGCCGCTCAATCGCGACATGGAATTGTACACAATTCCGAGTTTGGCTTGTTCGCCGATATTTTTAGGTTTGGAGGACATGAATGGAGAATGACGAACTTATGTTTTCCACCGTTGCCACAGCCGGGGCGGTATATCCCGCCGGAAATCGGCCAATGTTTTTTCCACGCTGATACTAGTATCCAGCTCGTACAGCTCGAACATTTTGCGCAGCTCCTGATACGCGTGGCGAATGTACTCGAGCTGCTCCACTTTGAACTGGGGCTTGCGCGCAAAAATCACTTCCGGTCGCGCATCCAATAACACCGTGAAATCCGGGCGCGGATACAGGCGGCACAACCAGGCCCGCAAACGCTGAAAATGGCGCAGCGGACGATTCTTGTATCCGACCAACAAATCATAAATGTAGCGGTCCGCCAGCACGATACGGCCGCGACGCAAGCGAGGTAAAACCATCACCCAATATCGAAACCACATTTCCAGCGCGAGAAAGATGTAAAAAAACAATCCGCGCATGAACAATCTCAGGCGTTGCCAACGACCGGGCTCCACGGCAAGCCTCTTGTTGAAGTCTCTTTTGTTCTTTTCCTCTTGATAGAAAGGCTTGAGGTGCAGGACGCGCACGAGGTGGAACAGCGGCAAATGGTTTTGGCCCCAGGGGCCGAGGTAGACGACGTCGGTGGCGATCGTGGCGCGGCGAAACTCTGCGCGCACGGCGTCGGTTATGGAGCTCTTGCCGCAGCCATCCGGGCCGATAAACGCAATCAACGCGCCGCGACGGGAGCCCAGGCGTCCTTCAAGAACTTCAAGGCAACCGAGGTGTATTTGCCGTATGGCGTTCGCCCAGGGCTTGAAGCGCAGACGGCGCAATGCGCGCTGTTTGATCTGTCGCACGAGCTCAGGCTCCTCGCGCAGGGCCGAAAAATTCCGCCGAATTTCTACAAAGAGGCCGTCCAGCCCAAACCGGCGCAAGTGATCTTGCAGGTATTCGTCATCCAGCGGTGTCGCCAACAACGCGGCCAGCCGGTCGCGGTGTTTGGCTTGAATCTGCTCTTTTCCCAGAATATTGTGCCAGAGCAGCGTCAACAGCTCATCCTCCGTGCTGAGATGCTCATATCCTGCGACGTTGCGCCGGCGCACAAGCACGCGTTGCGCCTCCAGATATTCGTAGCCGCGATAGATCAGGCGCTCATGCAAGTCGATGAGATATGCATTGTTTTCCTCCCAGCACAACAGGACTTTCTTGCCGGGATTGAGCCGCCCGGATTTCAGCAGGCGAAAGCCATGCTGCCGCGCGGAGGTCATGAAATCATCATACCGGTGACGATCGATCAACAAGTCGAAGTCGCGAATCGACGGAGATTCGGGATGATCGCGCAGAACGGCGTAGGGAATACCTTGTGACTGCAGGGTGTGCAAAAGGCTGGAATATAAAGTGCCACTCAAACGACGACTCCGGTGCGCGGCGACAGCACTTCGCGCTCGAACAGCTCGAGCATACCTGCGAATTGCCGCCGCACGAATTTGGTGTCCACATTCTTGTCCGAACCAATGTAACCGCGCTGCCGGCACAGCCAATACAACATGACCAGGGCGGGCCAGTCTTCAGCGCGATAGCCGAAAAACTCACGTGCTTCCGTGAAATAGCGCACGTGCCGGTCTTGGCGGGTTTTGGTCAAACGCAAAGCGATGGCGGGCGAGGGATCGCGGAAGGAACGGTCGTCCAAACGCGTGAAAAAGTGCAGCACGTCGAGCAGCGGCACAGAAAGAAAATCCGCCAGATCCCAGTCAATCACGCCCGTCACTTGTTGCGTGCCGGCATCGACTAAAATGTTCTTAATTGAAAAATCGCCGTGCACCAGACTCAACTGAAGCTCACGGCCGGCAAAGGTGCGATGGCAATATTCGACCACGCGTTGCAGGCGGGTGGTCTCAGCGGCTGCTGGTGCCAGCCATGCCTGTAAACGGCGCGCAAGATCGCCCGCCAGATCGTCAAAAGCACTTGCGTCTATTTTTACACGGCGACTGAGTCGCCGTTGAATCCCAAACCACAGCTCAAAGATCGCTTGGATCTGTTTGGGGGTATCTGCCGCCGGCAGTTGATCGAGCGAACGGCCCGGCAAGAACGTCTCCAAATAATAAGCCTGCGATTCGTATCGCCCTTGCGCGAGATTTTCTGGAAAAAACCGCCGTTGTTCCGGCGACAATTCCGGCGCTTGCGCCAGGTGCAAGAGATGGCCGGCATTTTCGTCCATGCGGATTGCCGCGTGGGGAATTAACGGCAGTTTGAGCAAAGCCGCGGTTGTGCTACACGCACCCGGTGCGCACAAAACGGCTTGCGCTTTTCCACCCGGTAGAACTTGCAGCCCGCCGGCAGGCTGCCACGAGTACCGAGACCCGGCATTGAGATGAAGCAGCAATCTTTCCAAATAGGAAACTGCCCGTCCGGCTGGGCGCTGCCCACGGATCACATGCCCGGCTGGTTGTGGCTCCGAGGACTGCTCCGAACGAAATTGAGAGAACACGCCGGCAATTTCGCCGGCGACAAAGACATTTTTGGGCGCGCAGAAATCAGGCGAGACCATGAGGGCCAACTCTTCACTGTGCGCACGTGGCGGCACCATTTCTGAAATTTGCGCGGCAATGGGCAAATTGGCCGCCATGAAGCACAAACGCGTGATTAAGGCGCTTTGCTGCGCGCGAGGGCGCCGCCAGGCGCGGAAAGGCCCTACGATCTTGTCTAAAAGCATTTTGCCCTGCTGCAACAATTGGCGCCGGGCCGGCTGGCGCAGAATCACCCAATACTCTTCCGCGCCGTTCGTGCTGCTCTGCAATCGTGAAATCGTTTCCTGCCATGCGTGCGGGCGCTGGCCCGCAGATGCATGCAAACGTTCGTGCTCGGGGATCAAGATATTCGTGGCATAAGGCGTTTGCATATCCGCCGGCGTATGCAAGAATTTCACGTTCACGATCGCTTTGGCCGTGGCGACTTCAGCCAGCAATTCCTGCTCCTCCGGCGAGAGCCCAAGGATCTCGACACGCGCCACGTTCCGTGCGAATGCCAACGGCAGGGCACTAAAGCCGGGCAAATAAAAGAAGACCGTTTGCGTGGAGGACAGACCGGTAAAAAATTTCCACGCGCCGGTCAGCTCGAACAGGGTATCTTTGAGCAAAAGGGTGCGGCGCTGCTCGGGCAGACTTTGGCGCAAGCGGTCGAAGCGCGGCATTTTAGTCATGTCTGCTCGCGTAGCCATCCTTCTCTCATTTCACTCTCTTGCCGATGGGCCATGGGCAGACGTTTCAATCTTTGACAGCGAGGGCTGCGTGCAAAGCCCGTTCATTGGCACGCCACACCTCCATCCGTTCCTGGCGATGCGTTTGGATGGCCGCCTTGCATTCGGCCCACGTGCTTTGCAGGCTGCGCACGGCTTTGACAATATCTTCGGGAGAATTATCCACAAACAGAGCGCCTTTGCCGAAGGTCTCGCGCAACAACCGCCAATTCGAAGTGATAATGGGGGTACCGAGCGCCATGGCTTCATACGCCCCACGTTGCATAGTATGATCCCGGGTCGTCAACACCATAACGGCATTGCTGGCCTGTAACAAGCCGGCGTAGAGATCGAGCGAGAGATAGTCGGTCAGCCGCACGTTCTGGGGTTTCTGCTCGAGCAGTCGCGCGGGCGCGTCTTTCAATTTGCCGGTCACATAAAAATCGACGTCCGTGAGCTGGCGCGCCGCGAGCCAGATTTCATTGAGCGGCTCATCCGGATTGAAGCTGCAAATGACCGCAATCGTGAAACGGCCATTGACGGGAAAGGGCTTGATCTTTTCAAATGACACCGGCAAATCACCCACGACAATATACGGCGCTCGCCACGCCGCCACTTGTTCCGCAAGATGGCCGTTGGTGACGATATTCGTCAGGGCGCGGCGATAAAACCAGGCATTCAGGAATAGCAGCGGCTTCCAGCGCGACATGGTGAACGCGGCCGTGTGTGTATCGGTGATGAAGCCGGCTCCAAACCAGCGGCAGTAGAGATAAACCGGCAGGCAAATGAACACCGGTGGTACCATGACCATGACGGCGCGCGGTTTTTCCCGCAGCAACAAGCGCCAGGTCCACCATATTTGCATGAGATACTTCAACCATACCGTGGCCGCACGGCTGCCCAAACTCTCGGCGTAAACCATCTTCGAAGCTCCGCTAAGCAATTTGGCCAGGGCATCGCTGCGGCTGCAATTGGCGGCCCAGGAAATAAATAAAAGCCCGCCGGAGCGCGCTTCGCCAACGGCGCTATTTGTTGCGCGAGTGTTCACCATTCGTCAACTGCAATTGCGATTGGGAAAGTGTTGCATTGAGATCGCTCAGCGGATTAAAAAACGACCAATGGACTCATCAAAATCAATTTCCGTTGGTCGTTTTTTATTCGTTGCTGAGGAAGTTTTCAGAATCTTATTCCACGTCTAATGAGCTTGTCGCGTATTCCTGAGTGGGAGTGAAACGGCATGGCCATTGCTGGCTGCTTCCCCCGGCCAATCGCTCGGATCGGCCGAGCGATACTCATAATAGAATACGTTCGAGGTGTCGGGCCAGGCGGCCTGCAATCTTGCCTGAAGTTCGAGGGCTCGCATGCGTTCGTCCTTGTCGAAGCGGCGCAGCAACGGCTCGGCGCGCGCGATGCTTAGCTCCTTGTTGGCTTCCGTCTTGTAGGTTCGAATCATTTCTTCGTAAATGACCGGATCTTCCGGGTCGATATGAATCACACGCTTGTAAGCTTCCTTGGAATACCGAACATGATCCAACAAAATATGCAATCGCCCCAGCTCCATGTGAAATTCACGATCGCGCCGCACGACGGCGGAGGCCTGTTTGACGTGGGTGAGAGCTGCGCCATAGTCGCCTTCCGCCTTCAGCGCCATGGCAAAGTAATAGTGCGCACGCGCGTCTTCCGGCCCCAGCTTCAGCGCTTTGGCGAAAAGCTCTTTTGCATCCGCGATTTGGCCGCTGCGCAGCTTGGTGATCCCGAGATTGATCCAGATATCGATATTGCCGGGCGCCAGTGTGCCCGCATTCAGAAAGGCTTGCGCAGCGGCGACTACGTCATGTTGGCGCAACAAACCGATGCCATAGTCTTGCCAGCGCGCTGCTAGCGCGGTTGGATCCGAGGGCCCGCTTTGCGGGAGAGGCGCTGCACCCACCGGTATTGCCAGCTCCGCATGCGCCATTTCGATGATGGGGAGCTCGCCTAGCGTTGACAATGACCGCGAGGCCGGGTCCGGCGCTGCAGATGAGAGTACGGCGGTCGAATCGTGCCGCCACGCCAGCAATTCCGGGCGATATTTGCGATAATTCAGCCTGGCAAACAGACGCAGTTGCCCGCCGCAATCTTCAGGAAGCTGCACGCGATAGCGCACCACTTCGGCACTGTTGGCTGGCAATAAATGCGAATGTGCGGCTTGCGTGTTCCAACTGATGGGATGCTGGCTGCGCACGCCTGTACTATCCACGGCGTGAACGCCGTAAAAGTGGGCGTTGGGATCAACTTCCTGCTGGTGTTCGCCGCGCACCGCGCCGCTCCAGAAGATGATTCTCTCGCGCTCATCGACGATTTTCAATTCCAGCCATGCTTGCGCCATATCCGCCGTTCCTGCCGGGAAATAATGGCCGACATCACGTGAGCGCACCACGACGTCGAGACGGAAGGATTGTCCGGCTAAAAGCCGAGGCAGGGCGGCAGGAAGCGGCGCCGCCAGGGTGTCAGATTGCTGAGGGTCAAAGACCACGCGCTGCAAGCTCCATTCATCGCCGATATTTTTCATAACGCTGGCGATTTCGGTTCTTTCATGGCGCAGGCCCGAAAAGACTTCACGGCCGTTCGAATCCGCCGCCATGAGCAGCGGCTTGCGGCGGGGCGTTTGCGCCAGGCCCATCGCGAAAATGTCGAGCGTGATCTTGCCGTCGCGCAAATAGTCGACGGTGGCACGCCCTCTCTCTTCGTCGTTGCGCCACAGTGGTAACAACGTGTTCGCGCCCAAGAACCGGTGATCGCTCGCCAAACCACGGGTCGCGCTCGCATCGCGAGACTGGACCTGCGGCATGTGGCAGGCCGCACAATCCTTCCGGATGGGGGTGCGTTGATAGTCTCTCGCACCCAGGCCGTGACTGCTTGCCTGCCAGCTATCATAGTCATTCATCACCTGCACCCAACGCGTGCCGTTGAGCGCCTGGTCGACGTGGCCCTTGTGGCAGGAAGAGCAGAAAGCACCATTTTCATTGCGATGAAACGGCTGCAAGAAAGCTTCGCGATGCGGCTTGCCATCCAAATGCACGAACCATGCAAACAGGCGCTTCTTCCAGGCTTCGTTGCTGGCGAGCCAGGCAAACATCGCCGGTTTCTCAATGACCAATCCTCCCTGCCCCATGGTGCCACGCACGCTGACGACGGCATGGCAAGACGTACAAGTGACGCCGGTGTGTGCCGCGGCTTGTTGTGCCTGCTGCGCAACCGGCAAATTGGAAGTTCCGTTGAGCAGGGCCGCCGGGCTATGACAGCCCGCGCACCATTTCGTAGCGCTGATTCCCGCTTGCGACTCCGTCTGAGCGAGGGCGCGCTGATACCATGGACTATTGAGTGCTGAATACCGATGCGGAGAGCTGCTCCATTGGCGATAAATGTCTTCGTGACAACCGCTGGTGCCGCAGGCTTCCGCCTGAATCAGAAAAGAAAATGAAGCCGTATCATGCAAAGTGGCCGCCAGGCTGGAGGGGAAGAAAGGCCCTTGCGCGCCGCCGGCGGCTTCGTCCGCCATCGACGCCGGCGCAAAGCGCGGATTGTGGACTCTTTCATCGTAGTGCACGAATATAAAACGGTATGCATGCACCAGAATTGGAATGCACACGCCGGTAACGGTGAAGATCAACAACCAGCGACCGGCCGTATCATAGCGATTTTTGATGCTGATTTGATGGCCGACGCGCCGGATGGCCGTGGTCAAAAATGAAACGCCCAAAAAACAAAACGCGACGTGCGCATACAGCACCCACTGAGATTCATGGCGATTGCCCGCTACCATCAGGTACAGGGCAGCCGCCACGCCTGCCACGCAAAACCAAAAGCCGGCATATCCGGTGAATATCGCCAGCTCCTTACCGGTACGCGGCGCGTCTCTCGCCAGCAAACGGCGCCCATAGAAGAAAGCGGGAACAATCAGCGCGAGGCCCAGGCCGATATGCAAAAAAACATTCACAACGTAAAAGAATGAATTCTCGGCAAAGGCGAATAAATAACCGCTATTGGGCAACAGCAACAGAATGCCGATTAGAATCACCTTTTCCGCCCAAAAGCGTTTTACTTTTATTTCGTTCTGCATTACGACACTTCGGATATCGTGGCCTTATGGATTATGCTGCAGGAGGGAATGCGAGCTCTGCTCAAAGCGGTTGCAACCGGAAGCGGCGCCGTTGTAAAGCTTCAGCCATTTCCGGCGACAACGGAGCGCCGTCACACCAGCACAGCCTGAGCGCTTCAACTTCGGAGGACCCATTCGTTGTCTCTTCTACCAGCCGTTGATAACTGGCCGGGCCACCGGAATAAACCGTCACTTGCTCCTTCGCCAGGATCTGCAGAAGAGCGGTGGCATTGTCCGGCTCCGCCAAAATCATTTTTGCCCCGGTGGCGACGACAGCCAACAAACCGGCAATGAATCCGCGGGTGTGTGCGAACGGCAGCTCCGACAGAATACAATCGCTGCTGGTGAGTTGCGAAAGCTGCACTAATTTTTCCGCGGCGGAGAAAAGATGATCGTGCGTATAGAGCTTAGGCTGCGCGCGCCGTAGCTCCTGGTCTTCAAAAAATAAGGCTGCGGCGTGATCCTTGTCCTTCGCCGAATCCGGCGCTTGAGCATGGGCACGGCCGTTCGCCGTCTTTTTCGTGTCTTCCGCCTCGGGGGCATTGAACGCCGAGGGCTGGGCTTCACGTAAGGGGGGCAAGGAAGCACCCCGCGAGGTGGCGATATTATCTTCCTCGAAAATCGCCAGGGGCAGCTTTTGCAATGGCCAGGGGCCTTCCGCCGCAGAAGCCAAGACTTCCATCATCAGCTCGCGATAGCGTGGAATCGTGATCACGGCGTGGGCTTTTGCCGCGGCCAGATCCGTCCGGATTTCCTCCAGGTTATGGCTGGTGAGCAACGGCACCGCGATGCCGTACAAACGCAGCAATCCCAAGAGGCTGATCACGCACTCATGCGAATTCGGCATGAAAATCGCCAGCCGGTGTCCGGGCTGGACGCCGAGCGATTGAAAATACCGCGCCATCCATTCGACATACACGTGCAGCTCGAAATAAGATAGCTGCCGGTCCCTTTGCACCAGAACCACGCGATCGCTATGAGCGGCAACGGTCTTGTCAAACATTTGATTGATCATCGCGAGAGGTTCCCTGAAAGATTCAATAAATGCGCATGACGGGCATCGCGCGACGTTGTCTGCTTCGCCCACCAACCCGAAACCACTCACGGGAGCGGTTTTCGACTTCGCGATCTTACAACTCTGAAATACAGAATCATTCTTACCGCACCTGCCCGCGCTTTGCGGAAGAAACGGGGCAAGATTGTTGTTAAAGCCGTGCAGCAATCATATTGAACATGCGCGCGCTCCGCAAAAAATATCTGTAATGGATTTCACCAACCATAGTCAGGGGGCAGTACAATAGATACCGGGCGTCTGGAAGGGCAGGGATGGAAGGCCGGGCGAACAATTTGCAGGCGAGCGCAAGCCGGATTGTCGCTCCCGGCGGCCGCGCTGCTCGTCCTTTGTGAGCGGACGGCACCAGGCTACGAAAGAATGACACCATTTCTTGGCTCTAAATGGAAAGAAAAAAAATCCTGGAAATCAGCTCATATCCGCCTCCACATTCCGGTTGGGGGGTGCGTGTGGCCATGGTCAAACACGAGTTGGTGCGGCGCGGCCATGATTGCGTTGTGATCAACATCGGGAAGAGCCGTAAGATCAAGAGTCCAGAATATGAGGACGTGCAAAGCGCGCGTGACTATATGCGAAAAGTCATGCATTATTGCGCGCGCGGTTTTCAAGTTCATATGCACGTGAACGGCCAGTCGCCGAAAGGCTTCGTGCTTTCCTTGCTGAGCCAAAGCATCAGCATGCTGTTCGGCCGGCGCTGCTTTTTGACGTTTCACGCGGGCACCGATCAAATTTATTTTCCACGGAAAAACAGCGCGCTCGGCGTTCCGGTTCTTTTTGCCATTTTCGCCCTGAGCCGGAAAATCATTTGCAATGATGCCGCGGTCAAACGGCGCATTAGCGAGTATGGCGTGCGCAGCAAGAAGGTTTTTCCCATTCCCGCTTTCAGCACGCAGTACTTGGAATATGAAGAAGCGGCCCTTGATCCTGCGCTCGAGCATTTTGTGCAGCAACACGAGCCCCTGCTTTCATCTTACAGCCTGTTGCGCCCGACTTTTCACATCGATACGACGTTGCGCGCGCTGGCAGCGCTCAAACGGAAATGGCCTCGCCTGGGGATGATCTTTATCGGCTCGACCAAACGCGCCGAAGACATGGATGCCGAAACGATTTTCCGCGGGGTGGACGAGTTCGGGTTGAGCGAAAACATCCATTGGGCCGGTGATTTGCCGCATGGCACGTTTTTAACCGTGATCAAGCGTTCGAGGCTTTTCGTGCGCACCTATGTATTTGACGGCATCTGCAGTTCGGTATTGGAAGCACTATCGTTGGGCATTCCCGTGGTGGGTTGTGAAAATGAGCTTCGCCCGAAGGAAGTCATTCTTTTTAAGACGGGCGATGATCGCGATTTATCTGCAAAGATCACGTACGTGCTCGAGCACTATGAGCACGTCAAGGCGCAAATTTCACCGCCTGCTGCACGCGACACTTTAGTGGAGGAAGTCGATCTTCTGGTCGACGCGCGAGGATAAAGGAATATCGTTATGCCCAAGCCTTTTAAGGTTCGACTCCGGCGCAAGACGCGGCGGATCTTCAAGACTTCCGTGCAATGGCTGAAAGGCCTGAGCCGTGCCAAGAAGCAGCCGGCGCGCGCCGTCTTCGTATTTGGCTCCCAACGCTCCGGCACGCGGCTGCCCATAGACGTTCTCGATCTTTCGCCGCACGTCACGACTTATAAAGAAGGCAATTCCCAGGCTTTCAATCGGGTTCTGCTGAAAAGCAATGCCGAGATTCGGGAATTGCTACGCACCAGCCTCTTTCCGATCGTCGCATTCAAGCCGATCAGCGATTCACATCGCGCCGCCGAATTGCTCGAATATTTTCCACAATCTAAAGCGATCTGGATTTTTCGTAACTATCGTGACGCCGTCAACTCCGCGGTGCGCAAATGGCAGCACGGGATGAACAATCTCAAACACATTGCTTCCGGCAATTTGGCGGCAGCGGGCTGGCGTGCCGGGGGGCTGACCCTGGAAAAAATAGAGCTGGTGCGCCGTTTCTACAGCGAAGAAATGTCCTCGCATACCGCCTACGCCTTGATGTGGTATTTGCGCAACCATCTGTTCCTGGATTTGCATATCCACCACCGCCAACAGGTGTGCCTGGTGAAATACGAAGACCTGGTGAAAGAGCCGTGCGTTCATTTTTCACGCTTTTTCCGGTTCATCGATTGCCCTTTCGAAGAAAAATTCGTACGCGGCGTGTACAACTCCTCGGTGGGGAAGGACAGATTCCCCGAAATACCGGAAGAACTCGACCGGCTGTGCGAAAACTTATATTTCCGGCTCCAGAGCATCTATCAAGATAGTCTCGCGGAGCAGAGGTCGCCGGTGGGGACTTAGTGCCTTCGTGTTTTTCTTTTCGCTGGGGTGCGGTTCTAAATGTGACATAGTCAAATTAGGCTCCGCCCCGATTTGTTTCCCGACCGGAAAAGGCCCGCACGTTGCCTCGAATTGACAATGTAGAAACCGCAGCGAGCGCGACTCTTGACAACGCAGATAGAAATGCTAAATTAACAACTCAAGAACAAACTGGAGAATCAATGTTCGCTGCTGACCCAAACGCGATCCATACCGCATACTGCCGGTGCCTCTGTTGTGAGGCACGTGCCCGCACATCGTTTCGTTCTCGCGACGGGAGCAGCATTCTTTGATCATGTAGAAACACCTCCGTATAAGAAATCCAGCAGAAAGCCCTTCGAATGAGAACAGTCGAAGGGCTTTTTCATTTTCGGGGTGTGATGCAGGCTGGGCTTCACAGAAAGCCGGTGCAAAGACTGCGAAGTTGAAGTGCTTCCAAGTAACATGTCTTGCAGGAGGCATCTTTTTCAGCACAAGCACTGTGTTCAGTATCAAAAAGATCCTTCCAGGATGACAGTATAATGTTACTTGCCGTACGAACTCTGTCAACCGGAGTCGGGCGCTGAATAGATTCATTTCTTCCGGTCCCCAATTGCATCGCAACTTCCAAGAAAGCTCATGAGACTGCCTCCATTGCGTCGCCAGGTTTCAAATTGAAAAGGCTCATTTCAAACTGAAAAGGCCTTTGTGTTACCAAATCGTTTCTCGCTTGCACTCTCGCAATGTCAGGGGGCTTTCTTTCAACTTATGTTGTGTATAATCAGAGTTGCAGAGAAACAGTTTTCGTCGTCTGAATTATGGTACAACTTTTGATATTTTGATTTCTTCGAGAGTAGTTCATTGATCTCAACAGGATTCCGAATTTGTCAAAGCCATGAAATGAATAGTACAACACACCTACTGCTCTTCGGCACGAGTTACCAACTCGGGACCGTCGCGGAACGCGAGGGTCTACATTTCTCTCCGGAAGATCAAATCATCTTTCTCAAACACCTGCTCGCGGCTCCCGCCCTCAGCGAAGCAGCTTTGCTCTCCACGTGCAATCGCACGGAGTGTTATCTCGTCACCGACGAACCGGAAGCCGCTGTGACCCACCTGCAGCACGCGCTGCGGGCCATGGGCAGAGCGGAAAGCATTACGACCCTCTTCAGTGGATTTCATCGTCGCGATGAAGAGGCCGCGCGCCATTTGTTCCGGGTCGCCGCCGGGTTGGAATCACAGCTTCTGGGTGAGAATCAAATTTTGGCGCAGGTGAAAGCAGCATACGAAACTGCTTGCGCCGGAGGTGGCGTGGGGCCGATCTTGCATCGTGTGTTTCATCTCGCCTTGCAAGCCGGCAAGCGCGTGCGCCGTGAGACTGCGATTTCGCGTGGCGTCATTTCTTCCGGGGCGGCGGCCGCCGATCTGTTGCTGGGGCAGTTACGCAGTCAGCCCGGGCCGCATCACCTGGTGGTCGTTGGTGCCGGAAAAATGGCGGAGATGGCGGTGCAGCAATTGCAGAAGCGGGCCGGTGATCTCATCAAGATCAGCCTCACCAGTCGCATGCTGTGCCACGCTCATCGTTTGGCACGCCAGTTCAACGTCACTCTGTTCCCGATACAGGATTTGAGCGCAATGCTGGCCCGTGCGGACGGCTTGATCGCTGCGGTGCAGAGCACGGAACATATCGTGGCCCGGCAACATTTTGACGACAGGCTGTCCTCGCGCGACCAACACAACGCGCGCGACTTCATTTGCATCGACGTCGGAGTGCCACGTAATATTGATCCGGACGTTGGCACCTTACCGCATGTTTTATTACACAACATCGATGACCTGGGCAGCCAAATTCAGCAAACATTGGCGCAGCGCCGCCAGGAAGTCGCCGCGGCGGAAACTTTGTTGGAAGCCATTCTAGAGGATTTCAATATATGGTTCAGCACGCGACGTGCTGCTCCCGTGATTGCAGACTTGCAACGCTACGTGGAGCGGTTGTGCCGTGGCGAAATTGCGCGCTACGCGCATAACTTTCATCCGCAGGACGGAGCGAAATTGGCGAGGTTTTCTCGCAGCCTGGCGCAACGCATCATTCACAGCCCGATTCAACAGTTGCGCGCGTTCGCCGCCAGCGGCGATGAAAACAATTTTGCGACGCTGCGGCGCTTTTTCGAATTCGCCGCTGGCCATTTCGAAAGTGGCAAGGAACAAGAAGCAGAACAACCGCAGAACCATCAAATCATACTGAGAAAGCACAAGCTGCTGGCGTCCAGGGATTGAGCGCTCACGCCCGGCGCAAGCGCCGGGATTTTTTTGTCTTTTTGAGACGACTTGACTGGCACCGGAAATCTCTATCATGCACTCAACTCCACTCAACAGCATTCGTATTGGCACGCGCGGGAGCAAGTTGGCGCTATGGCAGGCGCGCTGGGTGGCAAATACGTTAATGAAATTGCATCCGCATCTTCATACGGAATTGGTCGTGATCTCGACACGCGGGGATCGCACCCTCGGGGCCCTCATCCCGGAAATCGGCGGCAAAGGATTTTTCACGGAGGAGCTGGATCAACACTTGCTCCGAGGCGAAATCGAAATCGCCGTGCACAGCTTGAAGGACTTACCGACGTCACTGCCGGCGGGCTTGGCACTCGGCGCCGTTTGCAACCGCGAATGGGTGCGAGACGTTCTGGTAGCGCGCGCCGCGCAGAACCTGGAGTCGTTGCCGTACGCTGCAAGAGTAGGAACATGCAGCCTGCGCCGCACGGCGCAAATCCGGCACCTGCGCCCCGACGTGCAGATTCATCCACTGCGCGGCAACGTCCCCACCCGCCTCGAAAAACTACAGCAGGGTGAATACGACGCCATCGTGCTTGCCGAAGCCGGCATACGGCGCCTCGGCTTGGACGCTCATATCACGCAAGTTTTTCCGCCCGGCGTGGTTTTGCCCGCACCGGCGCAAGGGGCGCTGGGTGTGGAAATCCGCTCCGGTCATCATCGGCTTCAAGAGCTGATTTCACCGTTGGATGATATCGAAGCGCGCGCGACCACCTCGTGCGAGCGTGCCTTGCTCAACCGCCTGGGCGCGGGCTGCCAGGTTCCGGTGGCGGCCTTAGCAGAGCACCACGCTGGCCAGTTGACTTGCCATGGGCTGATTGCGTCAATCGACGGTGCGCAACTGGTCCGGCGCACGATGCATGGCCGCGCAGAAGCAGCACAGGCGCTCGGCGAGGCGCTCGCCGAACAGCTCCTGCAAGACGGCGGCGAAGCCATTCTCGCAACGCTGCCGGCAAAGGCGGGTGAGATATATGCTTGACCTCGATGCGATCACCGCACCGCACGCGCCATTGGAGGGCAAAACCGTGCTCCTGACCGCTCCGCAAGACAGTGCCGAGCGCATGGCGGAATGGGTGCAGCAGCACGGAGGCCAGGCGCTAATTGCACCTCTCATTGCCCGCGTGCCGTTGCCGGTCTCCGCGCAACATGCCCAAATATTCGACCGGCTCGCCGAGTATCGCTGGATTGTCTTCACCAGTGGCGGAGCAGTCGAAAGATTCTTCGATGAGATCGAGACCCGCGGTGTCAATCGCGAGGTCGCCGGAAGCATCATCGTTGCGATTGGCGGCCGCACGCAGCGGCGGATCGAGCAACGCGGCTACCGGGTCGCCCTCATCGCCGGGGACAATAGCGGCGAGGGTGTCGTGGCCGCGATCTCGGCATATGGGCTTGCCGCAGCCGATCGCGTGCTCCTGCCTTGTGCCGGCAACGCGCGCCAGCATGTTTTCGAAGAGCTCCAGCGTCGAGGCGCACACGTCGAGGTGTTGCCGCTCTACACGATTGCGCCACAAGTGCCGCCGAATTTGAATCTGGTGTTTTCCTTGTTGCGCGGTGATAAGATCGATGTGATCAGCTTTACCAGCCCTTCAGTGGTGCGGCAGTTTTACCGGCTCTTTCCGATCGCGGATTGGCATGAGTTGGCGCGACCGCCTTTGCTTTGTGCGCTGGGAGCCACCACGGCTGCAGCGCTGGAAGAATCGGGCATACGGCCAGACGTCGTTCCGCCGCAGGCGGATGCCGAGCGCATGCTGGCGGCGGTGGCCGTAGCAGTCGCAGCACACGAATCATCTCCTTCAACGCGCCCACTTCCTTGAAAGAAATGAAATGACCACTCGCTCACGAGATCATCTCTTTTTGCGTGCCTGCCGCGGTGAAGCGGTCGAGCGCACGCCGATATGGATCATGCGGCAAGCCGGGCGCTATTTGCCGGCCTATCGGCGGGCGCGCGCACGCACCGATTTTCAATCTCTCTACCGCACGCCGAAGTTGGCCGCCGAAGTGACGATCCAGCCCATTGAGATGCTCGGGTTCGATGCCGCCATCCTTTTTTCCGACATTTTGGTCGTACCCGAAGCTATGGGCATGGCATTGGAATTTCTCGAAGGCAGCGGCCCCCGTTTTGTTCATCCGTTGCGGCATCACGCAGATTTGAAAAAACTCCGCCGCCTCACTTGCGCAGTCGATTTGGATTTCGTCCTCGAGGCGATTCGCTTGACCAAAGCGAAGCTCGCAGGCCAGGTACCGCTCATCGGCTTTTGCGGATCACCATGGACGTTGGCGACGTACATGATCGAAGGCCAAGGCTCCAGGAATTTCATTGCAGCCAAGACCATGCTCTATCGCCAGCCAGAGTTGCTGCATGAATTGCTCGACCGGTTGACCGAAAACTTGTGCGATTATCTCAATGCACAATTGCACGCCGGCGCCGAGGCTATCCAAATTTTTGATTCATGGGGCGAGGCCTTGGGTCCGGAAGCTTATCGAGAATTCTCTTTCCGCTATATCAAAAACCTCATCGCCGGGATTCGACGCGAAAAGCAGCCGATCATTTATTTCCTGCGGGGGCATGGCAACGGTTTGGCCGAGCTCGCCGGAAGTGGCGCAGATGTTTTGAGTCTCGATTGGACGATCGATCTGAGCATGGCGCGCCAGGAAACCAAAGACAAAATCTCCTTGCAAGGCAACCTTGATCCCGGGGTTTTGTTCGCGACGCCGGAAGTGATTGGGACTGAAACGCATAAAATTCTCGACAAAATGCGAGGTGCGCACGGGCACATCTTCAACCTCGGACATGGTATCTTGCCAGAAACGCCGGTGGAGAACGTGCAGGCTTTGATTAAAGCGGTGAGGGGGTTCAGTGATCAGTGATCAGTGATCAGTGATCAGTGATCAGTGATCAGTGTTCAGTGATTAGTGTTCAGTGATTAGTGATCAGTGTTCGGTGTCAAGGCTCATTGGGGGGTAACCATTGCTACAACATCAAGAGCCCATCCGAAAACCTTGAAATGTCATCTCGCAGGGATCTTTGCATGATGATTTACGATTAGCGATTTACGATTGCCGATTTATGATTTCAGATGCTAATTATTCCTTCGTAAATCGACAATCGTAAATCGCTAATCGTAAATCAAGGTTGTGGGAATGTCTGAAGAGCTACATTGAGGCAGCAAATTGCCTGGTAGCTCGCATATGCTGACAAATTATGTTTCTGAAACGCCATGAGTAGTTTAGACCTCAACCTCGAGCTTCTCAGTAAATACGACCGGCCCGGGCCGCGCTATACCAGCTATCCCACGGCGCCGCATTTCGCGGAATCGTTCGGCGCAGATTCGTTCTATGACGAAATCATACGCACCAATCAATGCGAGCCCGGCGCACGCGGCTTGTCGCTCTATTTCCATCTGCCGTTTTGCGACACGTTGTGTTATTTCTGTGGCTGCAACATGATCATCACTCACAATCCCAGGCGCATCGATCAATATCTCGACCATCTCGAACGTGAAATCGCTGGGGTCAGCGCGCTCCTCAGTCCGGCCCGGAAAGTGGAGCAACTCCATTGGGGCGGGGGAACGCCGACGTATCTTGCGCCGGATCAGATCGCGCGCCTGGGGCGATGCATTCACGAACACTTCTCTTTCACGGACGGCGCAGAGCTCAGCGTGGAAATCGATCCGCGCGGCCTGGAACGCGCCCATTTGGAGGCGTTGCGTGCCGCTGGTTTCAATCGCGCCAGCCTGGGGGTGCAGGATTTCAATCACGACGTGCAGAGGGCGGTGAATCGCGTGCAGTCCTTTGCCGAGACCAACTGGACGCTGGAAACCTTGCGCGCGCTCGGCTTCAACAGCATCAATTTGGATTTGATCTACGGGCTGCCGTTTCAAACCGAAGAGACGTTTACCGCGACCCTGCAGACCATTCTCACCATGCAGGCGGATCGGCTCGCGGTGTTCAACTATGCACACGTGCCTTGGATTAAAAAGCATCAAAGCGCCATTCCGGAAGACAAGCTGCCCGGCCCTGAAATGAAATTGCGCATGCTCAAACGCACCATCGAGATGCTGCTGGGGGCGGGATACGTTTATATCGGCATGGATCATTTCGCCAAACCCGAGGACGAGCTGGCCACGGCGCAACGCCAAGGCAAACTCCATCGCAACTTTCAAGGGTATTCCACGCACGCGCATTGCGATTTGTACGCCTTCGGCGTCACCGGTATCAGCATGCTGGAGAACGTGTACGCACAGAATCTCAAAGAGCTGGGGCATTACTACAAACGCGTGAGCACAGGACAACTGGCGACGATGCGCGGCTATCGCCTTTCGGCGGACGATCGCCTCCGGCGTTACGTCATCAACAGATTGATGTGCGACATGCGGCTCGAGCTGCCACTGGTGTCGGCGGCATTCGAGGTCGATTTCAAGGATTACTTCGCGCCGGCGTTGGAAAGCTTGCGCGACCTTGAAGCCGACGGCTTAATGGAAATGGATGACACGCAGATTACCATCTCTCCTCTCGGCCGGCTGCTCATCCGTAACGTTGCCATGGCGTTCGATGCTTATCTGCCTCAGCACCAAACTCGATCCCTGTTTTCACGGACGGTTTGAAGTCTAAGCGCTTACAGAGATGAAGCGAGAAATGTAATTTGTAAATCACCTCAACGAGGTGGTCGCGGCTCGTCCGCCGAGTGAAATATGAACTGCACAACAATAGATGCCGTCGTCATCGGAGCAGGCATTTCAGGCCTGGCAACCGCGACCTGGCTGCAAAAATACGGTCTCGAAGTCACCGTGCTGGAAAGCACGAATCGTCCCGGCGGCGTCATGCAATCTGAAAGACGTGCGGGTTATCTGCTCGAGTGCGGGCCGAACAGTTTGCTCGAAACTTCGCCACGTATTCGGGAGTTGATCGCGCTCGCGGGTTTGGAAAATCAAATCGTGGCTGCCAACCAGCAGGCCAGGCGCCGCTACGTGATCAAGAACGGCGGCCTCGTGCCTTTGCCCATGGGGCCAGTGGCAATTTTGCGCACGCCGCTTTTGAGCGCCAAAGCGAAATGGCGTTTGCTGCGTGAGCCATTCATTCCGCCGTTGCCGGCCGGTCGGGAGGAATCGGTTGCCGCATTTGTGAAACGCCGCCTGGGAGAGGAATTTCTCGACTATGCCGTTGAGCCGTTTGTTGCGGGCGTGTACGCCGGCGACGCGGAGCATTTAAGCCTGGCCGCGGCATTTCCCAAGCTCAAAGCGTTGGAAGCCAAACATGGCAGCCTGATTCGCGGCGCCATTCGAGGCCGGAGCGAGCGCGCCCAAGGAAAAGAAAGCGCAAAGAGCTCCGCGGGCATGCTTTCATTCCGCGAAGGGCTGGGCCAGTTTACGGCCGCGCTGGCGGAAAATCTGGCGCCCAAGATCCGTTATGGTGTGTCGCAGACTTCCGTGCATCGGAATGCGGAGGGTGCGCATTGGTACATCCGCTTTCAACATAACAGCGCAAAGCATGAGCTCGCGGCGCAGCACGTGGTGATCACGATTCCCGCACATAAATTGCAGGATATCGCCGCGGCGGAGCTTGCTGTGGCTTGTCGTGCGCTCCCGTCCGTCCCCTATGCACCCATCGCCATAGTCGCCACGGGTTACCAGCGTGACGCGGTCGCGCGCCCGCTCGAGGGCTTTGGTTTCTTGGTCCCGCAAGTAGAAGGGCGCCAAATTCTCGGGACATTATGGAATTCAACACTTTTTCCCGGGCGCGCGCCACGAGATCGGGTGTTGTTGACGACGTTCATCGGCGGCGCCCGCCAACCTCATCTCGTCACGAAAAGCGAAGAAGAGCTGATTGCACTCACACAAATGGAGCTGCAGCATCTCATTTGCGCGCGCGGCGAACCCGAATTTG
This sequence comes from bacterium, assembly GCA_050732395.1. Lineage (GTDB taxonomy): Bacteria > Zhuqueibacterota > Zhuqueibacteria > Zhuqueibacterales > Zhuqueibacteraceae > JBIOXB01. The sequence continues at coordinate 12,409 of JBOHQX010000393.1, read as the reverse complement.
TGCATGTGCGTAAATACACGCACGCCATTCCGCAATATGGATTCGGCCACCAACGGCTGCAGCACGCCCTCGAATCGATCGAGCACGGTTTTCCCGGCCTGCACTTCGCAGTGAATTATCGTGATGGCGTTTCCGTGAGCGATTGCATCGTGCGCGCCCAGCGCGTGGCTGAGAAAATCGGCAAAGATCAGCATGCGCCAACCCGTAAATGCCAGCCCACAGTAAGGCTGTCAGGGTTCTCTCAGAATGAGATCATCAAGAGCGGCCTTTCAGGGACCGATTTACTGAAGGCTGATCTCAACGTGGTCGAGCTGAAAGCACAAAAGACAAAATGATGGACGACAAAATGATTTTATTATTTTGTCGTCCATCATTTTGTCTTGCGAAAAATCTTTGCCTATTGGTACACATTGCGCTCGTAAAAGAACTACGTTAGACTTTCAAGCGAGCCGAAACGGGGGCCCCGGGGGCAGCTTTGAGTTACATGATTGGCCAACGGATGCAAAAGCGACCAACGGGTGCAAACAAGCTCAGTTGGTCGCTTTTGCATCCATTGGACAAGAAACTCTCAGAATCTCATTTCGAGATCCTTTATCTAACTCCTTAGGGAAGGAAAAATCAACGTGTTTACCCCTCTCATTCGCCCGCGTCGCTTGCGCTGGACGCCAGCTCTGCGCAACATGGTGCGAGAAACCGCATTACGCCCTGCGGATTTCATCTACCCGCTCTTCATTCGGCACGGCCAGGGCGTGCGCACGCCGATCAAGAGCATGCCCGGGCAGTATCAATTGTCCATTGATGAAGCACTCAAAGAATTACGGCGCGCACACCGCTTGGGGATTCCCGGGGTGATGCTCTTCGGCATTCCGGACAAAAAGGATGCCACGGGCTCCGAATCATTTCATCCCGAAGGCATCATTCAAAAAGCGGTCCGCGCTTTCAAAGAGGCGCTGCCAGAACTGACTCTCATCACCGACGTGTGTTTTTGCGAATACACGGAGCACGGTCACTGCGGCATCATTGCCGATAAAGTGGTGGACAACGACAAAACCCTGCCCTTGCTCGCGCAACAGGCTATCGCACAGGCCCGCGCCGGCGCTGACGTGGTGGCGCCTTCGGGGATGATCGACGGTATGGTAGGCACCATCCGCGGCGCATTGGATGAAAGTGGTTTCACGCACGTTCCGATCCTGAGTTATTCGGCGAAATATGCTTCGAGTTTTTATGGACCTTTTCGCGAAGCCGCAGAATCGGCACCGAAATTCGGCGACCGGCGCACGCATCAAATGGATCCCGCCAATCTCCGTGAAGCTCTGCACGAGTGTGAGCTGGACGTCAAGGAAGGCGCGGACATGTTGATGGTGAAGCCGGCGCTCGCCTTCCTCGACGTCGTGCGCGCAGTCAAGGCGCGTTTCGATTTGCCGTTGGCGGCGTATAACGTCAGCGGGGAGTATGCGATGGTCAAAGCAGCGGCAGAAGCCGGCTGGATCGATGGCAAAGCCGTGGCGTTGGAAATTCTCACTGCCATCAAACGCGCCGGCGCGGATGTGATCTTGACCTATCATGCCCTCGAAGCCGCCGAATGGATGAATGGGTGAGAGCTTTGGGAGGGCGGATTGATGGATTTCTGGATTGCTGGATGACTGAATTGATAGATCATTGGAAGCCCATGACTCCAACAATCCAGTCATCCATTAATCCACAAACCCATTACTCCCAAACTTTGTTTCTTTCATGAAAACTCTAGTGCCATGACTCTAACCAACTCTGTAAAATGGTTTGCTCGCGCGCAGGAGCTTTTCCCCGGTGGCGTTCATTCGCCCGTACGTGCATTCAAAGCCGTGGGAGGAACGCCGCCGGTGCTGGTGCAAGGCGAGGGCCCGTATGTGATCGACCTCGATGGCAACCGGTATTTGGATTTCGTCGGTTCGTGGGGGCCGTTGATCCATGGACACGCGCATCCCGAGGTGGTTGAGGCCGCCATCAAAGCAGTGCGCAGCGGCTCCTCATTCGGCGCACCGAATCCTTATGAGCTGGAGCTGGCGGAGCTGATTCAGGTCGCCATGCCGTCCATTGCATTGCTGCGCTTCGTCAATTCCGGCACGGAAGCGACCATGAGCGCCTTGCGGCTGGCGCGCGGCTTCACCGGACGCACCAGGGTCATCAAGTTCGCAGGCTGTTATCACGGCCATTCGGATGCATTGCTCGCCAAAGCCGGCTCGGGCGTCGCCACCCTGGGACTGCCCGATAGCGCCGGCGTATCCGCCAGGGTCACGCAAGATACGATCGTCCTGCCTTATAATGATCTCACGGCTGTTGAGAACACGTTCGCGGCCTGCGGCCAGGAAATTGCCGCGGTGATGGTCGAGCCGATCGCGGGCAATATGGGCATGGTGATGCCGGTGGAGGGTTTTCTGCAAGGATTGCGTCGCGTAACCGCAGCGCGCGGCGCGCTGTTGATCTTCGACGAGGTGATGACGGGTTTTCGCGTGGCGTGGGGAGGCGCGCAAGCCTTGTATCAGATCTCTCCTGATTTGACTTGTTTGGGGAAAGTGATTGGCGGCGGCTTTCCGTGTGCAGCGTTTGGCGGCCGGCGCGAAATCATGCAGAAACTCGCACCCCTCGGTCCGGTTTATCAAGCCGGCACGCTATCGGGCAATCCGGTGGCGATGGCTGCCGGGGCAGCGGCCTTGCGCCTGTTGCTCGGAAAAAATGCCTATGAGAATCTGGCTTCACTTTCACGGCAATTGACGGAAGGCTTGACCATGATCGGCCTGTTCCAGAACGTTCCCGTGCAAGCGAGCCGGTGCGGGGGCATGCTGGGATTCTTTTTTCATGCGCACGCGATACACAATTATGAGGAAGCGCTTGGCGCGCATACTCAGCGCTACGCACGCTTTTTTCACGAGATGCTCGAGCGCGGATTCTATTTCGCGCCCTCGCAATTTGAAGCAGCGTTCGTTTCGCTGGCGCATACCGCCGGGCAGATGCAGGATACTCTCAGCGCGGCCGAGGAGGTGTTCGCGCATTTACACGATTCTCCAGATTGAAATCGCATGGACAATATCCGCAAAACTCAACCCTCGCCCCCGATCGGCGTTTTGATTGCACAACTGGGCACGCCCGCTGCTCCCACGCCTTCGGCGTTACGGCGTTACTTGCGCCAGTTCCTGAGCGATCCCCGCGTGATTGAGATCAATCGCCTCTTGTGGTGGCTTATTCTCAATCTCATCGTGCTGGTGGTGCGGCCAAAAAAATCTGCACGGCTCTATCAGAGAATTTGGACGAAGGAAGGCTCGCCGCTCTTGAGCACGAGCCAGGCACAAGTGCGTAAGCTGCAGGCCGCGCTCGATCGGGAATGCGGCAAAAATCGTTTTCGCGTGATTCTCGGCATGCGCTATGGCAATCCTTCCCTCGCGGCGGCACTCGATACCCTGTGCCGCGAAGGCGTGGATCGCATTGTGCTCTTTCCGATGTATCCGCAGTACTCCGGGCCGACCACGGCCTCAACCTACGATGAAGTCTGCAAGCATCTGTTGCGGCGGCGGGTTGTTCCGGCATTACACGTCATCCCGCCCTATTATGATCATCCGCATTACCTGCGCGCGCTGGCCAATTCCGTGCGCGAGAGCCTGGACGAGCTGGCATGGAAGCCGGAGAAAGTCGTGGTCACCTATCACGGCCTGCCTCAGCGCTACGTCGACGGCGGTGATCCATATTACGCCCATTGCGCCTCAACCACGCGCGCCCTCGCAAATGAGCTCGATTGGGCGCAAGAGGAATACCTCATGTGCTTCCAATCGCGTTTTGGCCGTGAAGAATGGCTGCGCCCGTACACGGATGAAATGCTGCGCACACTGGGCCGGCAGGGCGTGCAGCGCATTGCGGCGGTTTGTCCCGCCTTTGTGACGGATTGCCTGGAAACCATCGACGAGATTGGCGAGGTGGGCAAGCAACAATTTCGCGAGGCGGGCGGCGAAGAGCTTCATCTCATCTCCTGCCTCAATGCCCGCGAAGACTGGATCGAGGCCATGAAGGAGATGATTTTGCAGGAGACCGCCGGGTGGAGAAGCTTCGCGCAGCAAAGCTATCTGCGCGACCAGGAAACTTTCATGCCTTCAGCTTTGCGCTCTAAAGTGAATTGATCTTCCCAGCTTTCACCCTGCAATCGGACCGTGAACGGCAAGGCGCCATGCGCGCCATAGTGGCCGGTGAGCTCGCATACCACCGGTGGCGGGCTCGCGGTGAAGGGCATCACCAGCATCATGAACTGCGCAGGCAATTGCTTTTGCGCTCGCAAACGTACGACCGGCGCCGCGATTTTGCAGCCGTACGCCGGCGCCACCCACCCCAACTCCGGTTCTTCCCCCCCGCAGTACACCTCACACTGCGCCGCCGGCATGCGCAGATCACGGACCAAAAGTTTTTGATGGTCCGAATACTGCGCAATGATTTGACCGTTCGAGCCTTGCACCCTCAAGCCGGGCGCAAAATGCAACCAGCACTCGAGGAGATGCTCGCCCTCCCCTTCTAAGCTGTCCAAGATCAGCCAGTACTCGCCCGAGCGATACAAAATGCCGCGACGGTGGCGTACGTTGCTGCCGAAGCCGGTGACATGCGCTTCCACAAACACCAACCCCTCTTGCTGGATAAACGCGGATTGCTCGACCGCCGGAACATGCGAATATCCCAGCCGCCCCACGACTCGGCAGGCACTTTGCCCATTGACCGTGAGTACATTGTGCGCCGCTCCGCTGCGAAAGTAGTTTTGCCAGCGCAAGTCGCCGTTATACGTCAACATGCCGGCGTCGATCAAGAACGGCACGCCGTGCGCGCACAAGTTGAAGCTCAAGGCGTCGGCATGGCCGTGCGCGGTCGAGACATTTTCATCGGCGAAGAGCCCGTGGCTTTGCGGGCCGCAATCGAAGACCAGGGAGTGTCCTTCACGTTGCCGGGCACTCCGCAAAACCGCATAGCCGCTGTCCGCCAAAAGCAGGGTGCTCCGCTCAGGTTTTTTCGCGACCAGAAGATCGAACTGCGATCTGCTTTCCGGCCCGAGCAGCCACAAGCAGGCTTCATGATACTCACCGGCCAGAGCTTTGAAATCCCCGCGCTGAAAGAGCACCGCACCCAGCGCCAGATACTCGCGAAAATCCCAGTCCTTTTTTCCGCCAAAGTAAAACGCGAACGCATTGTCATTGTCGCCGATCATGGGATGCCGGCCGTCCGGCTGCTGGCTATGCATGCAAAACTCCAGTGCGCGCTCCAAACGCTCACGCAGGTGCACGGGCACGGTCACGTCATTGCGTTGCGCCAGAATCACAGCCTGCAAATACAAGCCGAGGGTGAAGTGATGATAGGACATGGCCTGCTCAACCGATCCACCATCGGCATGAAACTGCTTCACGACTTCCTCGATCAAAATCTTCCAGCCCCGCTGGCGCCAGCGCATGGATTCCGGAAACTCCGGAAACAACAGGCCAAGAGCGAATAGCGCGGCCGATTCGCCCACGAGATGATTGTACGGGCTGGTGTAAAAAGACAGATGGCGACCAAGGTAGCGCGCATGCAATTGCAGCATGCGCAACAGGCGGGCATGCAACGCAGGCGTCATGCTTTCTGAATACAAACAAAAGAAGTACGCCCATAGCCACGACCACGCGCGCATGCCTGCTTCCAAAGCACTCGTCCAATTGATGCCCCACAAATAGGGGTTTTGGTCGATCCAGCCTTCGCATTGCGCCAGCAATTCAGCGGCATATTTTTCGTCGCCCGATAACCAATAGGCTTTACCGAGCACGGTGAAGTGGTGATGCCGGTTCAATTCCCAAACATATTTCACGTCGCCGGGTAGTTCCTGGGCGCCGTTGCGCTGGCCATAGAATTTGATCTCGGTGTAAAACCTTTGCGGCCAGCGCCGGCGTGAGATCGGATCCAAATGCCAATCGATGCCATCGGGAAATTCGGCTTCAATATTCAAATAGGCAAAGCGCCGCCCGCACGAGCGTTCAGCTTCTGCCCAAAAATCCTCATTATGCGACCGGCGCTCTTGCGCGAGGGTGATGATGCCAGGGCGTTGATCGTGATCTACAAAGAATCGAGGCGAGCGAAGCGGCGCACGCGCACCGGCAAAGCGAGCACGCATGTGCTGCAGCAGCAGTTCTTCCGCTGTCGCCCACTGCGCCTGTCCCGTCGCTTCAGAAAAGGACGCGGCAAAGTCCGAGCCCAATCGCCATTTCTGCAAATAGCGCTCGTGCGACATCAAATCGCGGTACTTTTCTCGCAGTAATGTTCGTACGCTCTTTGCACTCGCCATTTTTAAGCGATAGTGCACTTCACCGAGCGACATGGTGCGCAGTTTATTCAGATTCATGCATCATCTCTACGAAATCATCTCTGCGTGAGATTTGTTGTTTTTTCGCAACTATTCAGCTCCTATTTCTTGTAAGCGGATTGAACGGATAAAGCGGATTTCTAAAACTTGTTTTGCAGAATCCCTATCCGTTCAATCAGCTTCATCCGTTTACTCTTCTTTTTTTGAGCTGAATATTCGCGTTTTTTTCACAGATATGGTTATTGAAGCTTCCCTTTGAACCAGCCAGCAGCCGTCGCTGCGTCAATGAGGCGATATAAAGTTTTGGCGTTAGGAATGCGTGCTTGACCTCTTGAAGGTCGCAAGTGACCTTCTGAGGTTCTCCAAATAAAGCGGTAACCACGATCATTCGAACCATCATCATATAGGCGTCAACCTAACGCAGTCGAAGAATTGGGTCACATGCCCCGAAGGGGCAAGATAAGCCAAGCCCTGGGTACACGTGCAACACAAAGTTTCTTTAGCCCTGAAGGGGCGAAACAAGTCGTGATGAAACCGATTGACGATCCCAAGCCTGTCCATTTCGCCCCGTTGGGGCTCAAAAATTGGGCCTGTCCCTATCTTGGGGCATTGCCCCAAGCTTTTGCATGTCGCCCCTTCGGGGCTTTTGGCTTCCAAATCCTTAGGTTGACGCCTAGGCGCGAACGCGGGAATCCATGAATTTACAGATATGCAACAGCCAATCGTTATATCTTCGAAAAACGCGCCGGTTGAACAGACGCGTCGGCAGGCTCAGATGCGCGGAGGGGCCGGCGACGCGCTGGCGCATGATCGCACTGTAGTTGTTGACCACGTGCTTGATCAGAAAAACGCAAAACATTGGGTCATGATCGAGACCGCGGTTCTCTCCCGGCCCGGCTTGACTGTATCCCTCCAAAAAAGCATGTTGCAAAGCGTGAATCGCGCTTGGACTGAAGGTGGGCTTATGCAAATAGCCTTCCAAACGATGGCAGAAATACGCGAGGTCGTTGTAGACCGAGCCCGTTTTGAACATGGCAAAATCGAAAACCGTCATCCGCGCAGTATCAGCCAACAGATTGAAAGGCGCGTAATCGCTGTGGCAGCCGCTCTGTTGCCATTGCTCGACAGGCATATGCGCCAGGGTTTTTTCCAAAAACTTGCGCACCGCAGCGGCCTCCGGCTCCGAAAACGGCACAGCAGGGCTCGCCACCAGTCGCTGCAAGCGAATCTCGACATACTCCAACAATTCTTCGGCGCGCAGGGGCTGTGTTTCAGGAGTTGCCACCTGTATGGCAGCCAATAGTGCGCCTGCGCGCCGGCAGTGCCGTGCGATGTTTGGCCAGGCATTTTTTCCATGCCAGCGCTTGCTGCCGGCGGCGATCACATCCGCCAACACGATGCCAGACGCTTCCGTGGTAACCAGACACAGCAAATCGCCATAGTACGCCACCGGATGGACGACGCCGAATTCCCGCGCGGTGGGCAGGCGGGCTCGCAATAAGCGTGCGACCTCGAACTCTTTCTGCAGGCGTTCAACGTATTTCTGGGTGTTGTCGCGATTCTTCGCGGTGGGGCGAATGATCTTGGCGTATACGGCCGCTGGATAATGCACCGTCTGGGCTTGCTCGCCGGGCAGCAAGGCCAGGCGAAAGGTGTTGGAATAAGGCCGCTGAATCTGCTTGGTGACGGTGATGCGTTGGGGTGGCGTCCCCGGCCAAAGCTCCGCCGCTTGCGCCAGCAAACGCTGGATCACTTCCTCAAGCGCGCCGGGCATGCTCAAGACCCTGCAAAAACTCCTCGTGCAGTTGGCGCGCCAATTCGACGCCGTCATACTTTTTGAAAGCGCCGTTGGTCGAAGGCGCTTGAATGCCGCCGTTGCGAAATTCTTCGATGAAGCCCACCAGCGCATTTTCGATGCTCGGAATGTCTTCGGGATCGAGCACCGGGCCCAGATCATTCTCACGCACGATGTCGGCGGTTGCGCCCGCGGGTGTGAGCGCGAGAATGCGTTTGCGCATGCCGATATATTCGAAGATTTTCCCGGGAACGGAGACGCTGGTGCCGGGTTGCAGAATCAGCAAGACGTCGCTCTCCATCTGGTACCGCAGCGCCTCGCGATGGGACACCTGCGGCATCACCGTGATCACCTGGCGCAACTGTTCTCCGCCTTCAAAACTTTTGTACAACTCGGGCGCAATCACTCCGATAAATCGAATCTCTAATTCCTGTGGTGAGATTTTTCGTTTGACCAACAAGTTTTCGCATGCCTGAAAGAATTCCAGCGGATTGCGGCGGCGATACAGCGCACCGGTATGGGTGAGGATCATTTTGGCGTGGCGCTCCTGCCCGGCGAGGCCGGTAAAATCCTGCGGATCAAAACCGTTGGTGATCACTGCGAATTTACGCGCGAGTTTCTCGCCGTAGTGTTGCGAGAACTCACGGGCATTCCAGTCCGTATTCAGAATCACGCGATCGGCGCGTGCAACGAATTCGCGCTCGAGGCGTGTCGCCACCTTGCCTCGCCATGAGCCGGCCAAAATCTCCGATTTCCAGGGGGCACGCGCCCATGGATCGCGAAAATCGGCCACCCAGGGCAGGCCGGTCATGCGCTTCAGGTATTTCGCCAACAGGTGCGCCGTAAACGGCGGCGCGGTGGAATAAATCAGGTCGAATTTTTCCCGCCGGTGCAACTGCAGCGCGCGGCGCAAGGCGTAAGGCAGCCAATTGACCTCCTTGTCGGGCGTCGTGATCAAGTCATAGATCAAATCTTTGGCGCGCTGCTTCAAGCCGCGCCGGGCCTTGGCATCAGGCTCAGCGTGTTCAGATTCTTCGGGAGGTTTGGCATTTTTTACGGGAGGCGAGTCCGCCGCGGCGCGTCCCTGTGGCGCTTTTTGAGGCGCTCTGCGCCAGGCGTCTTTCATGCGAAAGAGATTCTCCATGCCTTGAAAAACCGGCGTGGATTGGATCTTCACCCCCGCAGGAATCTTGCCGAGCAACTCGCGATCGACAGGAGATTGCGGCGGGTAATAGGGCTCGGCAACGGTGAGAACCGTTATATCCCAGCCCAGCTCCGGCAAATAGCGCGTGAAACGCACGGTGCGATGCACGCCGGCACGCGCCAGAGGAGGAAATATGTAAGCGATAAATAGAGCTTTCTTGCGCACGGGAGCCAATCGTCGATCCTTTGCAAAATTTCCTGAATAAAGAAAAGGCAGCGCTAGCTGCCTTTATATTGAACAGTCGTAACCATTCAGGTCACCGCCCGGGCGCTGTTGCTTTTTCGAGCGTTGGAACGATGATTTGAAAAAGTGCTCCCATCGCCTGCGAGATGGCGGGTCTCACCAGCAAATGCCCTGATAATTGGGCTGCGACCGGCCGCCGTCTTTGAGCAGGCGCACCAGATCGATGACGATTTGCTCCGGCTTTCTTTTTTCGAAAGCCATGGCAAATTCTTTGTTGCCGTTGCCGATGACCAGAACCTCGGCGAAGCTCAGCACATCCTCCAACGAACGGGCCAGCAGCCGGGAAAGATGCGGAATCTCTTTTTCGATATATTCCTTGTTCGCACCCATCAAGCGCGCCATGGACACGTCGCGATCATAGATGCAAATCTCATAACCTTTGCCCAGCAGTTTTTCGGCGAGCAAAACCAAGGGGCTTTCGCGCAAATCGTCGGTGCCCTCCTTGAAGCTCAAGCCCAGCATGCCGACTTTTCTCTTGCCCAGCTTGAGAATCGTCTCGACCGTGCGCTCGACGTGCAGATAATTGCTGGGCAGAATGGCTTCCAGCAGCGGTAATTGCAAATCGTTGATCTTGGCATGATACAGCAGCGCCCGTAGATCTTTCGGCAGACATGAGCCGCCGAAGGCGAACCCCGGCCGTAAATAGGCGCGCGAAAGATTCAGCTTAGCGTCCTGAAAGAAGAGCTCCATGACCTCGTGGCTGTCGATGCCGAGCGTCTTGCAGTAGCTGCCCATTTCATTTGCAAACGCGATTTTGAGCGCATGAAAAATGTTGCTGGAATATTTCACCGTCTCCGCCACTTCTATGCTCGCCGTGAAAAACGGCGCCGCGATGCCGGTGTAGAGCTGGCGCGCCTTGACGGCCGCCGCCTCATCGCGCACGCCCACCAGGGTAAACGGCGGCGCGTCAAAATCCTTCACCGAGCTGCCTTCCCGTAAAAACTCCGGGTTGAAGCAAATGCTGAAGCCGTGGCCCATCTTCTTTTCGGACTCGCGTTCCATCAAGGGAATGAGCTGGCGAGTGACCGTGCCGGGCACAACCGTGCTGCGCACCACCACGACGTGCTCGGCTTTCTTGCTGCGCAAAGCTTGGGCAATGCTCTTCGTCACGCCAAGCACGCTGTACAAGCTCAACGAGCCGTTGCCGTTGCTGGGCGTGCCGACACAAATCAAACTGATTTCAGAATTATTGACCGCTTCCTCGACGTTGTCGGTGGCGCGCAAGCGACCCGCCTGCACTTGCTGCAGAACCAGCTCGCCGATCTCCTCTTCCACGATTGGGCTTTTACCGTCATTGACGAGCGCGATTTTCGTAGGATTAACGTCCACGCCGATGACGTCGTGCCCGTTGCGTGCGAAGCACGCACTAGTGACGGTGCCGACGTAGCCCAATCCAAAAATACTGATTTTCATTGCTTCCTCTTTTTGCTAATCTGGCGTCCTTACCATGGCCTCAACCACCGCCATACGAGTCATTCGTCTTCTCGCGACTCAAACTACAGTGCGCAGGTGATGGCAGTCTTTATGGCATGCTAATATCATATGAAATTACCGACAAAATTGCGAATGGCGGAAAACAAAAATAGCCGCTGTTACATTTTTTTCATATTCGCGCGTTCCAGCCGGCTCACGGCGTTATTGAAATTTGCCCAGCTCGATCGTCGCAATCACCTCATACAGCTCCGGCACGGTGCGAATGCGGTGCAATTCCAGCAGGTCGCTGTCGTGATCCGCGAAGCCATGCGCTGAAACAACGGAGGAAACGAAGCCACTCTTGCCGACCATTTGTTTCACGGCGTCATTGTAATAGGCGTAAGGCCCGCTGTTGGGAACGGAGAAATGGCGTATCGGCTTTTTCAGCTTTTCTTCCAAGACTTCGCGGCAGCCCTGTATTTCATGGAAAGCGTCCTCCGGCTCGGCGTTGGGCAAATTCAAATGGCTGAGCGTGTGCCCGCCGATCACCATACCCTCAGACAGCATGCGCTCGACCTGCTCCCAGCGCAACATGATGCGATCCAAAACTTTTCCCGCTTCGGCCTTGGCCAGTTGTTCGCGCAATTGCCGCCGCACCTGCTCGCGTACGGCGCGGTTGTTGCTCTTGATGATGCGCGTCACTTCACGCGCCGCTTCTTGTCGAGCCTTCTCTTCCGCTAAAGACAGCTCTACCGTGGTGCCGTTAAATTGCAAGACGAGTCTGGTAGTGCCCGCGCTGCGAATCAGGTAATGCAGCTCAGCCAGCCACAGCGGCTCCTGGCGATCGACGCAATTCGTGGCGAGATAGAAAGTGCCGGAGCCGCCGTGCTTTTTGAGAATTTGTGCCGCGAGAAAATTGTCGGCGTAGCCGTCATCAAACGTGAACACGACCGCATTGGCCGGCAACGGACGCGGCGTACGCAATGCGTCAATCACCTCGTCCAACGAAAGAATGCGATAGCGTTTCGCGAAATATTGCACCTGCCGCTCGAAATCATGCACCGAAAGGCTGATGCTCGGCGTCGTATAGAAATTCTCGTGCGGATCCACTACGGCATGATAACGCAGAATCGCCACTTTGCGATTGGGAAAAAGCACACGCAACAGGTGAAAGAAGCCGCAGTGAAACAGAATCTTTTTCAGGAATGGCCCTAGTTTCGCTTTCATATGTTCATTAGTGTGGACGGTGTTCAGTGTTCAGTAATCAGTATTCAGTAATCAGTGAACAGTCACTGATGTCTCGTCCTGATATAGGTTGTCAGATTTTGAACCCATATCAGGAGGTTTCGTTATGTCAGAGCCTGGGCCTCAAAAACGCTACAGCCTTGCTTTCAAGCAAAAGGTTGTGTCTGAGATTGAA
>JBOHQX010000392.1:0-41104 GCA_050732395.1 bacterium | reverse complement strand
GCGGCCGCGGCCTTGAAGAAACGGCAAGATATTCCGTTTCACGAGAATCAACAAGCGTTAAAACTCTAAAAACCAACCCACGGAAGGAATTGTGCATTATGTCACTGGATTCTTCAATCCGTGGGCTGAATTATTTGTGGCGTGAAGTGCCTCAGTTTTAGGCTTGTGTTAAAAGACTGGTTTTTAAGCGAGCATAAATTTCTTGCGGGAGGAGGTCATGCTGAAAAAGGCACTGCTGGTAGGCCTCAACAAATATCCTCTAAGAAGCCTGAATTTGCGGGGATGCGTCAACGACGTCCGTCACATGAAGGAGGTGCTCACCGATCTCTTTAATTTCGCACCGGACAGCATTCGGCTGCTGCTCGACCGTGAAGCCACCAAGAAGAATATCGTTACCGGCTTGAAATGGCTGGCCGAAGGCGGCTCGGAAACGGCCGTGCGCGTATTTCATTACGCCGGACATGGGTATGCCCTGCCCGATCGCAATGGAGACGAAGAAGACGGCGCAGATGAAGCTTTGGTGCCCTATGATTTCCTTGAGCACGGATTTTTGATTGACGACGTGCTCAAAAGGCACTATGCGCGTTTTCCGAAGAACGGCAATCTGACTTTAATCATGGATTGCTGCCACTCCGGCACGATTCAACGCGATCCGGTACAAGATGTGCGCTATCGTTTCATGCCGAATTCATACCGGGAGCGCAAAGCGATTGCGGCCGCCAGCCGGAAGTTCAGAAAAGAGCAGCAGGAGCACGTGGTGACGGCGCTGGCCGATTTGCGCGGCAGAAAAATCTCCGATGAGGAGTTCCAGCAACGTGTGCGCGACGCCATGCGCCAATTCGAGAAGCAGCGTTTCGGTGGCGACTTCAAGCTGCGCGAAGGCAATGTGCTGCTGGCCGCCTGCCACAGCTCACAACAAGCGGCGGACGCCAAGTTTGGGCGCGACTACCACGGCGCTTTCACGTTCTTTCTCACCAAGATCCTGCGCGCGAAAAGGGGCCGCCTCACGCACCGCGAGCTGATCGAAAAACTCGGCAAGGCGCTGCACGAGCTCGATTTCCCACAGATTCCCCAGTTGGAATGCAATCGCGGCCGGGAAAAGGCAAAGCTGTTCTCAGCATTTTAGCTCATATTTGATTTAGCAATTTTCATTCGTAGAACTCAAGCGGCTTCTTACACGTTACACTTTGCACGTGTATCGTGTAACGTCGAAAATGAATCCTAATCTCGGGAGGCAATCATGCTTAAAAAAGCCCTACTAATCGGCATCAACGAATATCCAGACGTACCCTTGCGCGGCTGCGTCAACGACGTGATGCAAATGAAAGAAGCGCTTATCGATCTTTTCGGGTTCGCGCCGGAAAATATCCAAATGATTTTGGATCGTGAAGCCACGCAAAAAGGCGTGGTCGAGGGGCTGGACTGGCTCGCACAGGGCGGAAACGAGCAGGCCGTGCGCGTGTTTCATTACGCCGGGCACGGTCACTTCGTGCCGGACAAAAGCGGCGACGAGCCCGACGGTGCAGACGAAGCCCTGGTGCCGTATGATCACGAGCGCAACGGCTATTTGATCGACGATCACCTAAAAGAGCTCTACGATCGCTTTCCCGCGAATGGCAACCTCACTCTGATCATGGACTGCTGCCACTCCGGCACCAACCAGCGCGACGTCGAGCACGACGTCATCTATCGTTTTCTGCCGGTGAGCTATGCCGATCGCAAAGCCATTGCCGAGGCTAAAAGAAAATTCCTGCAAGCGCAGCGTGAGTTCGTACTGCGAGAGATGAAGCAGTTCAAGAGCCAAAAAACTCTGCGTGGCCCGGACGAAGAGTTTGAGAAGCGCGTCATGGCTGCCATGCAGAGCTTCAAGAAACAGCGCTATGGCGATCATCGTGTGCGCGAAGGTAATGTGTTGATCGCCGCCTGCCAGAGCGATCAAAAGGCTGCAGATGCCAAATTTGACAAAACCTACCATGGTGCCTTTACATTCTTCCTGGTCAAACTCTTGCGTGAAACGGAAGGGCGCATCCCTCATCTTGAGCTGGTGCAAAAACTCGGGGATTTGCTCGACGATCACGACTTCAAGCAGATTCCGCAATTAGAATGCCTGGAGGGCCGCAACGCCGCCAACCTGTTCGCCGCGTTTTCATGAATGAAAATGGAGAAGACAAGCTCGCCGTGAAATGGGGCGAAGATCTCGCGCATCTGCTTTCGCTAAGGTTCGGGAACGATCTGCGCTTTGTACTGCAGGCATTGAACATCCAGCTCGCTATCATGCCGCGGGATCAATCCGAATTCCCCTTCCCGCGCTACGCCGTTTGGGAAGGCGACCGGCGCGTGATTCGCCTCTTTCAACGGCCGCTTCTGCAAAAACTCTCCGACTGGAATTTTGCCGCCCGGCGCGCTTGCGCACACGAATTGCTGCATGCGCTCAGCGCGGACCGCTATCGCCTTCTGCCCCTGGTTGTCCCCCCTCCCGCTCTTTCTTCCCGAGCCGAGGAATATGCCGCGGAAGCTTTTGCCGAAGTTGTGGCGCGGAATTTCCGTTTGACTTTGGAGGACCGTGTGCTTAATTTTAGTCAATAATGACGTCATAGTATGGTAGACGGGTAAAGCAAAGGAGACGAACAAGGGTGAACGGTTCCGTCTGCCGAAAAGCATCGCTGTAACAACAGAGCCTGAAACCATCGAAGGTAGCGCGACCTTTGAGGAACATAGAATCCAGGACGAATAACCACCCACTTGCTTGGAGAACACCCCGTGCTCGTCTCGCTGCTTTTGATCCTCGTGTTTCTCGCTTTCGTGGTGTTGATGTACCTCAAAAAAATCTCGGCGATGCTGGCGCTGCCGGCCATGGCGCTGGTTTTTGCCGTGGTGACCGATCTGCCCACCGACTACATTCTCAAGAACATGCTCGAAGAAGGGCCGCAGCGTTTCGGCTCTGCAATCATGGCCGCAATATTTGGCAGTATGCTGGCGCTGTTCATCCGCAATCAAGGCATTGCCGAGGCGCTGGCGCGCTATGCGGCCGAGCTCGGGGGCGAGAGGCCGCGCTTACTCGGTCTCAGCATGATGTTCGTTACTGCGCTGCTTTTTTTCCTGCTGCACGGCCTGGGCGCCGTGATCATGGTGGGTTCGATTGTGTTGCCGCTGATGATGAGCGTCGGCATTCCACCGCTCACCGCGGCTACGATCATGATCCTGGGGCTCTCAATGGGAGGCACGCTTAATCTGGTCAACTGGCAGTTGTACGTGAGTGTCTTGGGCCTGCCCAAAGCAACGGTGCGCGATTTCATGATCATCATCTTCGCGCTGTACGTCGTCGTGGGCACGGCCTATTGTTGGTGGAGTCTGCGGCCGAGCCAGTTGCATCGGTTCTGGTCGGAGGCTGCGCCCCGTGCGACCATGCCGTTGCGCCGGCTGGCTTTGCTCGCGCCGGTCTCACCGCTGCTTTGCGTTTTGATTCTGCACTGGCCGATTGTCCCTTCGTTTGTTGCCGGTTTGCTTTTTACCTTGCTCGTGTCAACACAACCAGGCCAGCGGGCGTTGCTGTCGCTCCTGGTATTGATGGCCAATGTTTGGGCCATCTCAGCCTTCATGCCACACTTGACTGCGCTGCACGTTGGCGAGGAGCTTGCCATATGGCAAGCTGCCGTTTACGGCCTTCTGGCGTTACTGCCTTTCCTGGCCTGGACGATTCTTGCGCTGTGGCGTACGCAGCGTCGACGGGAAGAAGGGCGTTTTACTTTGGCCGTGCTTGTCCCCCTCGTACCCTTGCTGCTGATTCATTTTCTGGGTCTCGATTCTATTTCGGCGTTTTTGAGCGGCTTTTTGCTGGCAATCGTGTTAACGATCCGTCGCGAGACGGTACAAGTTTTTACAAAATCGACGCTCGATGCGTTCGAAAGCGCGGCACCAGCGGTATTGCTGATCATCGGCATCGGCATTCTGCTCACGGCGGTCAGCCATGAGAACGTTCGCGTTGCGCTCGATCCCATTATTGCCATGCTCAGGCCGCAATCACCCATAACGTTCGTTCTGATGTTCGGCTTGCTCGCACCTCTCGCTTTGTATCGCGGCCCTTTGAATATTTGGGGCATGGGTAGCGGCCTGTCCGCCATTCTTCTCGCCACAGGCGCGCTGCGGCCGGAAGTCATTATGGCCGTGCTCGCTTCCGTGAGCGCCGTGCAGGCGGTGTGTGATCCCACCAATACGCACAGCGTTTGGATCGCCTCGCAAACGAAAGTCGAAACGCTCGACATTCTGCGCCGTACACTTCCGTTCATCTGGCCGATGAGTATTGTGGCTCTGACCATAGCTGCGGTATTATATTACTGACGGTTATTTTACACGTTACACCTTACACGTTACACGTGTAAGGTGTAACGTGTAACGTGTAAAATACCAGAAATCGTGTCTACTCCACTCCAAGACAAGCTCGAGAACCTTCCCGCCAAGCCCGGCGTGTATCAATTCAAAGATCGCACCGGCAAGATCATCTACGTAGGCAAGGCCAAGGTCCTGCGCACGCGCGTGCGTTCGTATTTTCAAGACCGCCGTCCGCTCGATCCCAAAACCTGGCGCCTGGTGTCGCGCATCGCGGACCTTGAAGCGATTGTCACGGACTCCGAGATGGAAGCGCTGATTCTCGAAATGAATCTCATCAAAGAATACAAGCCGCGCTATAACGTCAATTTGCGAGACGACAAGAGCTATCCTTACATCCGCGTAACGAACGAGATGTTTCCGCGCATTTTTCCCACGCGCAAGGTCATAAACGACGGCTCGCAATACTTCGGCCCGTACACGGACGTCGGCCAGATGCGCTCGTTGCTACGCACAGTCAAGCGTATTTTTCCCATACGCAGTTGCAATTATAACTTCACCCCGGAAATCATCGCGAAGAAAAAATACAAACTCTGTCTCGACTATTACATCAAAAAATGCGACGGGCCGTGCGAGGGCTTGATCAGCGCGGACGACTACGGCAAAGTGGTCAAGCAAGTCGTGGATTTTATAAACGGCCGCGGCAAGAAAGTCGTCGTCGAGATGCAGGAAAAGATGCAGCAGCTTGCCGAGCATAGATTGTACGAACAGGCGGCGAAGATGCGTGACCGCATTCGTTTCATCGAAGAATTTCAATACCGGCAGAAAGTCGTCACCGACGACATGACGGATCGCGACATTGTAGCGGTCGCGATGGAAGACGAGGATGCGGCCGGCGCGGTGTTCAAAGTTCGCGATGGCAAAATCATCGGCCGGCAGCACTACTACCTGGCCGGTGTTTTTCAGGAAGCATATGAAAACGTCGTGGCTTCTTTCACCAAGCAGTTTTATCTGAAGGCAGAATTCGTTCCGGAAGAGATTTATTTACCCTGCGAGATTGCCGAAGGCGAAGAGGTGCAAGCCTGGCTGGCGGCGCGACGCGGCGGGCCGGTGAAACTGCTCACGCCCAAGCTCGGTCAGAAAGCGAAGATTGTCGAGATGTGTGCGAAAAATGCACGCTTGCTGCTGCAGGAATTGCAATTGCAAAAAATGCAGGTGAAGCTGAAAGTGCCGCACAGCGTTGCGGCCTTGCAGCGCGATTTGCATCTGGAAAACCCGCCGCGCCGCATCGAATGTTTCGACATCTCGAACATTCAAGGCACGGATGCCGTGGCCGCCATGGTAACGTTCACGGACGGACGCCCGAAAAAATCCGACTATCGCAAATTCAAAATCCGTAACAAACAGACCCCGGACGATTTTGCCATGATGGCCGAGGCGATCGCACGCCGCTACTCCGGCTCGCTTTCCAAAAAAATGCCGCTACCGGATTTGATTCTCGTCGACGGCGGCAAAGGCCAGTTGAACACCGCGTTGGAAGTTTTGCAGAAATTAGACGTGAAAATTCCACTGGCGGCCCTGGCAAAAAGACTCGATGAAGTGTTCGTACCAGGCGCCGCGGAGGCGCAGAACATTCCCCGCCACTCTTCCGGTTTGAAATTGCTCCAACAATTGCGCGATGAGGCCCATCGCTTCGGCGTGACTTTTCATCGCGCGCTGCGCACCAAGCGTACGACGGTTTCCGAACTCAACAAGATTTCCGGCATCGGCCCCAGCCGCCGCAATGCTCTGATCAAGTTCTATGGCTCAGTTGAGGCTGTGCGCCAGGCTTCAGTGGATGAATTGACGCTCGTCAAAGGCATCACGCCTGACCTGGCGCAACGCGTTTGGGATTATTTTCATACGGTTAAGGAGAAAGGCACGAGAGCAATTCCACCGCGGCAGTGAGCTGACCTACCTTCCACCCTTCCTGTACACCTTGCTGGCAACCTTCTTCCTTAATTCATCACAATAAAAGAGCGGTTTCGATCTCGAGGCGGTGGTATTCAAGCAAATGAATGTATGAACTTTCCCCCAAAGTAACCACCAGAAAGTGCTTGACATTCAGGCAGTAGGTCTGCATTTTTACAACCGATCAAAACCAACATGGTTTTTTCCAAAAAACCAACACAGGAGGAGGAAAGTCTATGCTGCACAATTTTTCCCGCGGTTACGCCGCAGGATTGTTCGCTCTGCTTTTGTTGCTCGGCTCGCCGTTTTTTGCCGGCAACGTATTCGCGCAGGGTGTGACGACCGGTGCAATGAATGGCGTTGTCACCGACGCCCAAGGCAAGGCCCTGCCCGGAGCCAATGTCATTGCGGTGCACGTGCCCAGCGGCACGCAATACGGTACGGCCGTCCGCACCGGCGGCGCCTTCAATATTCCCCACATGAAAATCGGTGGACCTTATACGGTCACCGCTACTTTCGTGGGTTATAAGGCCCAAAAGCATGAAAATATTTCCATCGGCCTGGGTCAAAACTTGCGCCTGGATTTCAAATTGCAGGAGGAAGCGATCACCGGTGCTGTGATAGAAGTCACGGCAGAACAAGACGAGGTGCTCAATAGCGGCAGGACCGGCGCGGCAACTTACATTAAAGCCGAGCAAGTCGCGGAAATGCCATCGATCAAGCGCAGCACGCGTGATTTGACCCGGTTGGATCCGCGCAGCGACGGCAACTTCAGCTTTAGCGGACGCAACTGGCTGTACAACAACATCTCGCTCGACGGCTCCTATTTCAACAATCCCTTCGGCCTGGACGACCCCGCTCCCGGTGGCCAGGCGAGCGCGGAGCCCGTTCCCTTCGATGCGGTCGAGCAAGTGCAGGTTTCGGTCGCTCCGTTCGACGTGCGCGAAGGAGGATTCACCGGCGCCGGTATCAATACGGTGACAAAGAGCGGCACCAACCAGTTCAAAGCTTCGGCTTATACTTTCACTCGCAATGAAGATTTCCAGGGCAATAAAGTCAGCGGCAACGACGTCATTGCCAATCCGAGCTTGAAATTCAACCAGTCCGGCCTCACGCTCAGCGGGCCCATCGTCAAAAACAAGCTCTTTTTCTTTATTAACGGCGAGCTCGAGCGCCGCGACGATCCCGGCGCTAATTTTGTTGCGGATCGCGACGGCAATGTGGTGTTTGGCGAATCGCGCGTGAGTCTTACGGAAATGCAGAGAATTCGCGACACCATGATGAGAGTCTATCAATATGATCCCGGAGTCTTCGAGGGATATATTCACCAAACCGACAACAACAAGCTGCTTGCCAAGTTGGATTGGAACCTGAGCAACAACCATACGGTGAGCTTCCGCTACAACATGCTGGACGCGGTGCGCGATCTGCCGCCGCATCCGTTCGTGCTCAGTTTCAACAATACCGGGCGCGGACCAAACGAGGCCAGCCTGCCCTTCCAAAATTCCGGTTACGCCATCAACAACGATCTGCATTCCTTCGCGCTGGAAGTGAATAGCCGCTCAACGAAACTGGCCAATCGCTTTTTCGCGAGCTACAATCGCTTTCGCGACAACCGCGATCCTTTTAGTGCCGATTTCCCAACCATTGAGATTGGTGAGGACGGCTTAACCTATACAACAGTTGGACACGAGCCGTTTTCGATTCACAATATTTTGGATCAAGATGTTTTGCAATTCACCAACAACTTGAGCATCTTCTCCGGCAAGCATGTTTTCACGGTTGGTGCCAACTTTGAAAAGTTTTCGTTTTTCAACTCTTTCAACATTTTCCGCCATGGCGTTTTCTTTCTTCCCCCGCAGACGGGTATTGGCTCCACTTTTCCTTCCTTAAATGATTTTTATGCCGCCACCGATACGGCTTTCAACTTTCGCGGGCTCATCGGCTCCGGGCCGTTCAAAGGCGAAAACATCGACGTGGGCCAACTAGGCATTTATGCGCAAGACGAATATCAAATGTCCAAAGATTTCAGGCTGACTTACGGCTTACGCGTGGATTTTCCCATGTACTTTACCAATCCCGTGGACAATCCCTTCTCGCGCGGCTTGACGGCTTTGGATGAAAACGACAACACAGAAAGCGTGGATCAGAGCAAGCTGCCGGGCGCGGAGCCGTTGTTCTCGCCGCGCGTCGGTTTCAATTGGGATCTCAAAGGGGATCGCTCCACGCAATTACGCGGCGGCACGGGCATCTTTACCGGTCGCGTACCTTTCGTATGGATTGGCAACGTGATTTCAAATCCCGGCGCAAATCCGAATTTATACAGCCCATTCGTCCCCGGCTCGCCACAAATCAAGACTTCCGATGACGCCATTCTGCAGCAATCTTTTGATTTAAATGCCATGGATCCGAATTTTAAATTTCCACAAGTTTGGCTCACCAATTTTGCCATAGATCACAAACTGCCCGGTGGCGTACTCGGCACGTTGGAATTTATCTACGGCAATGACATCAATGCCGTGTTCATGCGCAACGCCGACTTGGTGAGGCCGGTGCGCCAATTGCCCGATGGTCGCGACTACTATGGCGGTTTCGGCGCCAATGAATTGAACCCGGACGGTGGCGCAGGCATTTACGTTATCGACAACTCCAGCGATGGTTACAATTACAATCTCACCGCGCAGTTGCGCAAGAATTTCACTTCCGGCCTCAACACCAGCCTGTCTTACAGCTACACCAAATCCAAGAGCCAGTTGAAATCGACCGAAATCGCCAGCGTCCTGTGGCAGAATCAGCCGATTCAAAGCGATCCCAACAGGCCGGAGCTCAGCTTTGGCGAGTTCGGCCACCGGCATCGCGTCGTGGGCGGTGCGACCTACAGCAAGGGCTGGTCGAACAGCCTGGCAACACATTTCGGCCTATTTCTGGAAGTTGCGGAAGGTAATCGCTTTGCCGGCTCGGGAGGCAATCGTTATTCGTACATTTATTCCGGCGACGCCAACGGCGACGGCACCGGCGGCAACGATTTGATTTACATTCCGCGCGACCGCAATGACATCAATCTCGCGGCCTACATCGATGCCACCGGCCGCACGGTATCGGTGGATGAGCAAAGGACTGACCTGGAGGCATTTATCCTGCAAGATAAATACTTGAGCACGCATCGCGGCGAGATTTCAGAACGTTTTGGCGCCGTGAATCCCTGGTACAGCAATATCGATCTGCGCGTGCTGCAGGATTTTTCATTCAATACCGGCGAGCAAAAGCAAACCTTTCAGTTCAGTCTCGACATTTTAAATTTTGCGAATTTGCTCAATTCGGATTGGGGCGTACGCAAAGTGGCCTCAGCTTCAGCAACTTCACCATTGCGGCTAGCGAGTTTCAACGCCCAAGGCGCGCCAGTTTTCAATTTCACCGGCCCGTCAGAAACATTTGTCGACGATCCCGGCCTGCTTTCGCGCTGGCAGATACAAGTCGGCCTGAAGTATTTCTTCAATTAGACTCGCGCGTCGCAAATCTGGTCACAAAACTGAAAACGCCGCCTGCGAAGAGAACAGGCGGCGTTTTCAGTTTCAGCAATCTACTCGCGCAAAAAGCCCCATCCCAAGATGGGGCGCCCACAGAAATGGACCACCGATAGCAAGATCATTCCGCAAGCAACATTCAGCAGACAAAAAATCTGTCATTCATTTTTCCGCGGTTGAACTATGCACTCCATCCGCGATCCAGGCGAATCAAAAACAAAAACAACAACAAAGTTATCCCGCAAAGCCCCGGGATGGCCCAGCCCAGTATGCCAAAGGATTCCATCACATCGATGGCAACAGCGGCGAGGATAGGCCCGATCAATGCCGAATACCCATAAAACCCGGAAAAGCGCGCGTTCACGTGCGGCAAGGCCGCGGGCGTGGCGCGATCGGCAAGCAGCTTCAAGCTGATCGGATAAATGCCACCCACGGCGATGCCAATTCCGAAATAGGCAAGCGTGATGGACTCGCGTCCTGCGTGCTGCAAGGTTTGCGAAATGTGTCCTGCCGCGAAACTACAAGCGATTCCAAAAACGCTCATCAAGACCAGGGGCAAACGCACACCGTATTTGTCCGCCAGCCATCCGGCCAGCGGATGGCCCAACACCAGGCCAAGAGCCATCCTACCTATGATATGCAACGCTTCGCTGCGCTGGAATCCAATGCGTTGCGCCTCGACCGGATAGACACCGGAGACGGCGGTGTCCAAAGCACCAAATACGACCGCGCCGAACAGCCCCAGCCGCAGCGGCCTCCAGTCGAGCTCCAGCCGCGAAGCACGGTCGTGGTTGTGCGGATGAACTTCGCTCGCGTTTCGCGCTTCATTTGCCAAACCGAACCAAGCGAGGGGTGCAATGAGTAATGCGATTGCAGCGACCAATCCAAAACACCATAATCCGACCCAATCATAAGCCCAATTGCTGGCGAAAACGCCCAGCATAAAACCGACGGCGAGCGCCGCGCCGTATGCCGCCATCACGCGGCCGCGCACCCGTGCCGCCACGCCTCGCAACAGCGCCACTTCCGCCGCCACGAAAGTCATGGTTGCGGCGATACCCAATCCGAAGCGCACCGGCAGCAACAAATACTCGTGGGTGGCCAGTGCGATCCCCAATCCGGCAAACCCTGCCGCCTGGCCGAGAATACCGATTAAATTAATCATGCGCGTACCATGGCGCTCAACCGCTTTGCCGACAGCGGTGCTGGAAAGCGCAATCGCCAAAGAAAGAATGGCGGTCACGCCGCCGGTAAAATATTCGCTGAAGCCGCGATTTTCAAGAATCGCCGAGACCAACGGCGCAACTGCGCCGAAGCTGGTGCCTACGAGCAGCATGGAGGCGATCAAGGCGAGTACGGCTCTCGTTGGTAGAAAGTGTTGAGGTTCTTCTGCGTTCGCGTGGGTCACGGTGGTGGAGGTTTCTTCAAGCATGCGGATCCGTATCCGTTGGTATTTTAGCTCACGACGGGCTTGTAAATTTTGCAGAAAATGCTTAGACTCACCCCCGTTCAATCATCGTGGATGCCAATCGGGGCTTCGCAAAAAAGCTTGAGAGGATGAAGGAAACATGAACATGTGGAAAATACAAGACGCCATTGAATTATACAACATCAACAACTGGGGGGCGAATTTCTTCTCGATCAACAGCGCCGGTCACATTGCAGTTTTTCCCACGCGAGATCCCAAGCGCGCCATCGATTTGAAGGTGTTGGTGGATGAAATTCAGCAGCGCGGCATCCAACTGCCCTTGCTGATCCGTTTTTCCGATATTCTGCGCACGCGAATTCAGACGCTGTGCGAGAGTTTTCACACTGCCATCCAAGAATACAATTACAAATCCGTCTATCGTGGCGTGTATCCCATCAAAGTGAATCAACAACGCCACGTCGTCGCCACGATCGTCGATGCGGGCCGGCCGTATCATTTCGGCCTGGAAGCCGGCTCCAAGCCCGAGCTGCTCACCACGGTCGCTTTGATCGAAGATCCCGAAGCGCTGATCATCTGCAACGGCTACAAAGACGAAGAATTCATCGAGTTGGCGCTGCTGGCGCGGCGCATCGGCAAAAATGTGATTCTGGTCGTGGAAAAACTCAGTGAGCTGGAGCTGATCGTGCGCATGGCGGAAAAACTAAGTGTCACGCCGAGTATCGGCATTCGCATCCGTCTGTCAGCCAAAGGTTCCGGGCGCTGGGAGGCTTCCGGCGGCGACCGTTCGAAATTCGGCCTTGGGCCAGTGGAACTGCAGCAAGCGCTAGAATCGTTGAAGGAAAAAAACCTGCTCGGCTACTTGCAATTGCTGCATTATCATCTCGGCAGCCAGATTACGGCGATTCGCAGCGTGAAAGATGCGCTGCGCGAAGCAGCACGGTATTATGTCGAGATCAAGAAACTGGGCGCAAGCTTGAAATATCTCGACGTCGGCGGCGGCCTGGCCGTGGACTACGATGGCTCACGCACGAATTTTGCGGCCTCGGCGAATTATTCCATGCAGGAGTATGCCAACGACGTCGTGTATCAGATCATGACCACTTGTGATGAAGCCAAGGTCGATCACCCCATTTTGGTGAGCGAGTCCGGACGCGCGATCACGGCTTATCATTCCGTCTTAATTTTCAACGTGCTGGGCGTGACTGAATTCAAGCCGGTCGAGCCTGCGCCACCGGCGGCGGAAAATGTGCCGCCGCTGATCAAAGATTTGTGGGAGTCTTATCAGGGGTTGAGTCGCAAAAATTACCAGGAAGCCCATCACGACATCCAGCACGCCCGCGAACAGCTGCTCAACATGTTCAATCTCGGTTACGTCAGCCTGCAATGGCGCGCGTACGCCGAAGCCATCTATTGGGCGGCAAATTACAAAATCTACCGGCTGGCCAAAGACGGAGATTTCATACCCGATGAATTGGAAGGCCTGGAAAAATCCCTGGCTGATATCTACTTCTGCAATTTTTCCCTTTTTCAGTCGCTGCCGGATATGTGGGCGATCGATCAGATTTTTCCAATTCTGCCTATTCACAACCTGCATCAAAAACCCACACGCAACGGCATCCTGGCCGATATCACCTGTGATTCCGATGGCTGTGTCGATCGCTTTGTGGATTTGCGCGACGTGAAAAACGTGTTGCCGCTGCATCCCATGCCGGAAAATGAGGAATATTTGATCGGTGTGTTCTTGATTGGCGCTTATCAGGAGATCCTAGGCGATTTACACAATCTTTTCGGGGACAACAATGCCGTTCACATCGCACTCGATGGTGACAAAAACACCTACAAAATCGAGCACGTCGAATACGGCGATTCGGTATCGGAAGTACTGGCCTACGTTCAACAAGACAAAGATGCGCTCGTGAACCAATTCCGCCAGAGCGTGGAGCTCGCGGTACGCGAGGGCCAATGCTCACTCGAAGAAGCGCGCCGGATTTTGGAGACGTACCGGCACGGATTCGAGGGCTATACTTACATGGAAAGGTGAATGCCTTGAAAGACCTTGTTGTCCTGTTTCTGCTCGTGGCGATGATGTCCCTCGGCTGCGAGCACAAACTAAGCGCACCGGAGCCGCCAGCCCTCATTCCAGAAGTCACTGCCGCTCAGATTCAGCCCAACCCCAACAACGTCTTGAGCGTAATCGTGAATCTCCGCGCTCGCAACGCGGCAACCATTGCCGTAGAATATGGCCCTGATTCGCTTTTGCACAGCAGCACGCCTGTTTTCAGTGTGAGCCAGGAGGACATTCAAATTCCGGTGTTAGGCTTACCAGGGAATACGGCACTGGTCGCGCGAGTGGTCGCAACGTCCGCGACTGGCCATCGGGCCAAAAGCGATCTGCTTACCTTCACGACGCCAGCTCCGCCCAGCGATCTGCCCGCACTCTCCGTGCTCACGAACCACTCGCCCCACCCGGGCCTGGTGATGATGGGTTTCACGGCATCCAGCAACAATTCAGCCAACTGTTATGCTTTGATTGTCGACAATCAAGGGCGAACGATCTGGTATCGGCAATTTCGTGAGCCAGTCCTTGATTTCCAAAAGCAATTGAATGGCAATTATACCGTGCTTTCATCGTTGAACGGCGCGCCCTTACACTTCTACGAGCTTGATCGGCTGGGGAACGTTTTACGCGAATTCTCCGCCAGCGAGGGCCGCATGACCGGCGTGCATGAGCTCAGGCTGTCCGAAGGCAGTTATGCTCTATACGGCGTCGAATATCGTACGGTGGATCTCACGGCCCTGGGAGGCCGGGCGGATGCTGCCGTGCGCGGCAATGTCATTGAATATCACCGCATGAATCACATGCCATTTTTTTGGAGTACGCTCGAACGGTTGGAGGTCAGCGAGGCCACGCCGGACATCAACATGCAAAGCGCCGAGGTCAATCCCTGGCATTGCAATGCCATTGACTTCGACCATGACGGTCATTTGCTGGTCTCGTTTCGCAACAGCGATATGATCGTCAAAATCGATGCTCAAACCGGCGCGATCATTTGGCGACTGGGTGGCAAGAAAAATCAATTCGTTTTTTTCAATGACCCCTTCAACGGCTTCTCCCACCAGCACGGCATCCGGCGTTTGGCGAACGGCCATATCATTCTGTTTGACAACGGCAATTTGCACGCGCCCCCCGTAAGCCGAGCGGTAGAATACGAGCTCAATGAAAGTGCCAAAACGGCTACGCTGGTTTGGGAATATCGCCATGAACCGCCTTTGTTCGGTTCTGCGCTTGGCTTCGCGCAGCGGCTGCCGAACGGCAACACTTTGATCAATTATGGCCTTGCTCAGCGTGTTATTGAGGTGGATCAGGCGGGCACGAAAGTTTGGGAGGTGAAAGTCGAGGAGCTCAATCGCTTTGTGTATCGAGCGTTTAGGATTGATTCTTTGTATTGAAATTAGTATTATTTATTCCTGTCATGATTTTTCAGAAATCGTCGCTACTGAAAGAACGGCCATGTTTGAATCTCTTAGCATTGAAAACTACAAAAGTATTCGCACACTGCCGGATTTCAGGATGAACCCGATAAGTGTGCTGATCGGCGCCAACAACTCGGGCAAAAGCAACTTTTTGGACGTATTTGCTTTTTTGCGAGATGCAACACAATACAGCGACCCCGAAAACACCGAAAGAAGTGGTTGGAAATGGCCGATTGAAAAACGTGGAGGCTGGAAAAGCATTTGCTTTGGAGAAGAGATGTTTTCTAGAATCACAATAGCTGATTCTTACTTCAGATACCATTTCGAAATTCAACGAGACGGTCAATACGATTATCATTATGATATCAATACTGAACGGCTGACTTCCGTTGAGGGATCAAAAAAATTCTTCGAGCGGCATGATAGAAAAATAGAGTTTTATGACAATGGGACAGTCGTAGATTCAAGCGACCTTGGCATGCAGACAGCATTGGCTTCGTCGTTGACCAACAACAAGCTTAACGCACAAGCCAAAAACTTCGCTCAAAATCTTTCAAGCATCAAAATCTATGACAGCATTCATACTGAAAAAGGGTCGCCAATCCGCCAGCCACAAAAGCCTAATGGCTCATCCGTCCTCAATGAAAATGGGGATAATTTGGTCAACGTGTTGGCGCAACTGTCGCAATTACACGAGAGATTTCGCATCGAGCTTAATAGCTTGCTGAAAATTCTCTATCCAGATTTTTCCCGTATTTCATTTCCCACCAATGAGCGCGGCGAGCCCTTGATCCGCTGGGAAGATGTGCACGGCCGCGTTGCTTACACCCCGCAGCTTTCGGATGGCACGCTGAAGTTTCTCTGCATGCTCGCGATTCTCAAAAACCCTTCTCCACCATCGCTTATCGGCATCGACGAGCCGGATGCCAAGCTGCATCCGCGTATGCAGAGCATCTTTGCAGACCTGATACACGAAGCGGGAGAGCGCGCACAAATCATCGCGACCACACACAATCCGGACTTTGTGTCACTTTTTGACCCCGCGGAGATCGTCATTGTTCAACAACATATGGGCGCAACGGAAATGCGGCGATTGTCCAACAAAGCGGCGCTCGATTTGTGGCTCGAAGATTTCACCATCCGGAAATTATGGTTGATGGGGGAGTTAGAATCAAGATGGCAAGAAAAATAATTTTTTGCTCGGAAAGCCTGCGCGACAACACACAACCATCGAAGCCCGCAGAGCAATTCAGCATTGATGCCGAAGCCATTCTCCGGCTTTTCAAAAACAATTTTGAGGCTCTACGCAACAATGCGATCGAAAGCGGAACAATCGGGTTCGAAGGCAAAAAGCAATTTATGCAGGATCTGCCGG
Source organism: bacterium (assembly GCA_050732395.1). Classification (GTDB taxonomy): domain Bacteria; phylum Zhuqueibacterota; class Zhuqueibacteria; order Zhuqueibacterales; family Zhuqueibacteraceae; genus JBIOXB01. The sequence goes on along the minus strand of JBOHQX010000392.1, from coordinate 25,026 downwards.
TTGTCGTTCGAAACACATTTGCAGGCTATCGACACGCAGCCCAGCAGCTAGAGTTATTCGTCATTGCTGTCAGTGATTCAGATACTGGCGATGAGGCAGCTATTGAGAACATCCATAAAAGCTTGGCTGAAGAAATAGAAAGAAGAATCAGTACCGCTGAATTCCAGCGGGTAAAAATTGTATTTGCTGTTCAAGCCATCGAAGCTTGGATTCTAGCAGATGAAAGAACACTGAACGTGCAGTTGGAGCAGAATAAAGCCAAACATGAGAATGATCCAGAGAAAATAGACTTTCCCAAACAAAAACTTGCCGGCCTGTTTGAAAGATGCAATCGCAAGTACAATACCAAGGTCTTGCTCGAGCTTCTTCCCATACTCAATATCACGGACTTGATGCGTTGCAAGCATTTCAAGCAACTCTATGACTGTGTCGATGAGATCGTTAACGCTTGAGTAGTAATTGACAGTGCTTGCACACCCGGCTCTGTCATATTGCCGAATACAACAATTCCTGCAATTGTTGCAATGCTATGTTTCCCCCACCCAGGATCAACACAACTTTCTTATCCCTCAATTTTTCTTTGATCTTGAGTGCCGCCGCCAGCGGCGCGGCACCCGCGGCTTCGGGAAGATTGCGCGTGTGCTCGATCATCAGCAAGATCGACTGGCGCATCTCCTTTTCGCTCACCAAAAGAAAATCGTCGAGTTGCTCGCGCAAGATGGACTGCGGCAATTCGAAGGGCGCGCGCGTGGCCAGCCCCTCCGCAAAGGTTTCCATTTTCGCTTCGATCCTGCTTTTTTCTTTCCATGAAAGATACGCCGCAGGCGCTTGTTCCGCCTGCACGCCGAGCACACGAATTTTGGGATTGATCGATTTGGCAACGATACAACAGCCTGCCGCTCCGCTGCCGCCGCCTACCGGAACGATGATCAAGTCAACGTTTGGAAGTGTTTCAATGATTTCCAGGGCATACGTTGCCACGCCGGTGATCAACAACGGTTCATCCCCGGAGCTGATGAAGCGCGCACCGGTTCTCGGCGCCATTTGCTCGGCGTGAACGCGCGCGTCATCAAAATCCTTTCCGTGAAACACCATTTCAGCACCCATCGCGCGAATGGCCTCGACTTTTGCCGGATTGGCGCCTTCCGGCAACACGATGGTTGCGCGCACATTCAAGAGTCTCGAGGCAAATGCGATCGATTGCCCGTGATTCCCACTGCTCGCCGTGATCACTCCGCGCTCTTTCTCTTCGGCGGAAAGTTGTGAAATCAAATTCACACCGCCCCGCACTTTGAAGGCGCCCACCGGTTGATGGTTTTCATGCTTCACATACACGTGAGCGTCCAGCAGCTTGCTTAAGCCGTGGTAGGCATAGAGCGGCGTAGGCCGCAAATATGGGGCGATCACTATTCGTGCCTGAAAAACCTGCTCTAGATTGATGTCCGGCATAGTTCAACCAAAATTTAGCTTTCGGCGACACGAGGACAGGATAGCATAAAGATGCAGGAGCTTTCCAACACGGAGACACGGAGCGCACAGAGAGAGTTTTACGCCGAGGGGTTCTTAAAAATTCGATGTGTAACTCCCTACGTGCTCATTCCATTTGCGTCTTGCGCTCAATCTTGCTCATCGCCCTCTCGGTTAGGGCCAGAATCGTGAGCGCGGGATTCACGCCGGGATTGGCGGAAATCATGGAGCCATCGCAAACGTACATGTTCTCATACCCGAAGACGCGATTGTCCCGGTCAATGACCCCTTCCGAGCGGTCTTTGCCCATCACGGCACCGCCCAAAATATGAGCCGTGGTCGGAATGCCGAACAGCGTTTCGGTGGCAAGCGCCATCGGTTTACCATTCACGATTTTCGCGTAACGCTCGGCCAGCTCCTTGGCTTCGGGAATGAAAGCCGTCGGCGCCATCCCTTGCGCCAGCGCAGATTTCATGCCCAACACCCCTTGCGAAAAGCGCAAAGTGCCGTCAATTGTGCGCATGTACAACAGAATCTGCGTGCGCTTGGACCAATCGTCGACAAGAAACGTACGCAGGTTTTCGAGCGGGTATCGCAAAACGTCTGCGCAAACCTTGAGCACCCGCACGACGGCATTACTGCCGTAAGCCAGCGGCGACATGAGAATGCGCCAAAAGCCTGAGCCCGCGGAGTAACGCACCGGCTCCAAATGACTGTATTCATCCGTGTGCAGAATTGAACCGATAGCGACCCCTTCTGAAAAAACTGTGCTTTTGTCGAATGCCGTCACACCCAGCAAGCTTTCCGAATTGGTGCGGATGCCGGTGCCTACTTTGTCCGAAAGGTTGGGCAGAACGGATTGTTTCAGCTTCAAAAGCAGCTTGACCGTGCCCAACACGCCCCCGGCGAACACAATGCCGCGACTCGTATACTCGCCTTTGGATTTGAAAAACGAGGTTGACGTTCGCCACTTGACGCGATAGCCGCTCGCGCCGTTTTTGGCCTCGCGCGGCAGGACCTCGCAAACCTCCGATTCGGCCTGGATCTTAGCGCCGTGGCGTTGGGCGAAATACAGATAGTTCTTATCCAGAGTGTTTTTGGCGCCATGGCGGCAACCGAGCATACATCCCCCGCAGAAGATGCAGCCTGTACGCTGCGGCCCCTCGCCGTCGAAATAAGGATCAGCTACCGTCACGCCCGGCTCGCCGAAATAGACTGCAACATTGGTTGGGCAAAAATGCTCATCTTTGCCGATCTCTCTGGCCAGTTTTCGCAGAGCAAGGTCGCCGGTTTCCAGGCGCGGGTTGGGTGTGACTCCCAACATTTGTAGAGCGCGCACATAAAAATCTCTTAATTCCGCTTCCCAATCGGCCAAGTGCGCCCAGGATTCTGCTTTGAAGAATTTTGTTTTGGGGAGGGCCAGGGTATTGGCATAAACCAGCGACCCTCCACCCACCCCCACTCCCGACAAGATCGCAACGTGGCGAAACAAAGTGATTTTGAATAGTCCAAAAAACTTCACCGCCGGAAGCCAGAGCCATTTTTTCAGATTCCAATTACTTCTGGGAAAATCATCAGCTTGCAGCCATTTGCCCTTTTCGAGAACCAAGACCTTATAGCCCTTTTCCGAGAGACGCAGCGCGGCCACCGCGCCACCAAACCCGGAGCCGATGACAATGTAATCGTAGTCAAGAGGTGGTGAGCAATCCATTGAGGGAAGAAGTCTGACATTTTGTTCCAGAGATTGTGGATCGAGGATAGTTGATTGTAGATTGTTGATCGTGATGAATACTGAAGATAGAGGGTCGAAGATCGAAGATTGAAGATAGTGGATCGTTGATTGTGAACGTAACCTCAGAATCGATTCTCCATTTTCGATTCTCCATCTTCGATCCTCCATCTTCGATCTTCGATCCACTATCTTCGATCTTCAATCTCCAACCCCGCTCCTCAATTCGTCCCCTCCCCCTTCACCCACTGATCCAACCACGCCAGTACCGTCTCATGCCACAAAATGCTGTTGTGCGGCTTGAGCACCCAGTGATTTTCATCCGGGAAGTAAAGAAACTTGCTGGGAATGCCGCGGCGCTGCAAGGCGGTGAAAGTCGACATGCCCTGGGTGTCCACCACGCGGAAATCTTGACCGCCGTGAATCACCAACATCGGCGTTTGCCATTTCATTACGTGGTCGATGGGATTGTGCCTGGCATAGTTTTCGGGATTGTCCCATGGCGTGCCCTGGTGATCCCATTCCGGAAACCATAATTCTTCGGTGACATAATAGGCCATGCGCTCATCGAGATTGCCATCATGCGACACGAGGCATTTGAAGCGATCCGGCCAGTTGCCGGCGATCCAATTAATCATATAACCGCCGTAGGAAGCGCCGAGCGCGGCCACGCGCTCGCCATCTATCCAGGAATACTTCGCGAGCGCGGCGGCAAGGCCCTTCTGCAAATCTTCGAGGGGTTTGCCGCCCCAATCACCGCGGATGGCATCGGTGAAGGCCTGGCCGTAGCCAGTGGAGCCGTGAAAGTCGACCATCACGGCGGCATAGCCTGCGCCGGCATAGGCCTGCGGATTCCAACGATAATGAAAATCGTTGCCAAACGAGCCTTGCGGCCCGCCGTGAATCAGGAACGCGACCGGGTATTTCTTGTTGGGATCGAAATCAATCGGCTTCACAACATAGCAATAAACCGCTTCCTCATTCCAGCCCTTGAAGCTGAATTGCTCCGGCTCGCCCATGCGCGCCGCGGCCAGCTTTTCGGCATTGATGCGGGTGATCGGGCGAATGTCACTGCCGTTGGCTAACGCGGAATACAACTCCACCGGCGAGCGCAAATGATCGAGGCTGTAAATCAGGCGATTGCCTGCCATGCCCACCGCACGAACAGAGCCCTCCCGAATGATCAGATGCTCTTTGGCGCTGGCAGCCTCTATGCCAAACAGCGAAGTCTGCCCGATATTGCCGGCGGCAGCGTAAATAGTCTTGCCGTCGCGGGACCAGGTCAAAAAATTCGGCGAACGATCCCATGATTCGGTGAGCACTCGTTCCTGGCCGTCGATCCAATTGCGCAAGACAATGCGAAATCGATCCGCTTCGTATCCGGCCCGCGCCATGGCGAGATATGCCAAGGTTTTGCCATCGGGCGAGAACACGGGCTGCGTGTCCCACGCCTGGTTTTTCTCGGTGAGATTCGTGGGTTTGGCCGCACCCTCGATCGGCACGAAATACAAATCGAAGTTTGTCGACCATGCTTCTTCCCGGCCAGCGACGCGCGCCGTGAAGACGAGACCTTTGCCGTCGGGAGTGAAGGTGATTTCTTCCGCGCCGCCGAAGGGTTTGGAGGGAGAATCCGCGTCCATGCCTTTCATCACGTCTGTGGCCTCGCCGCCACTGGCGGGTGCGACAAACACGTGCGCGCGGCGACGCTCCTTCCAGGTATCCCAATGCCGGAAGAAAAGTTTGTCATAGATACGGCCAGTGGCCTTACGTTTTTCGGCAGCCTCGAGCTTGTCACTGGTACAAGCAATGTTTTCGCAATCCGGATAGACTTCCATGGAGATCGCCAGCATAGAATTATCCGGCGATAAAACAAAACACCCAACGTCCAATGGAAAACCCGTTCTCTGCTCCGCCTCGCCTCCATCCACCGGCACGCGCCACACTTGAGACGACCCTGAACGCGTGGAGAGAAACCAAATGCTTTTGCCGTCCCATGACCATACCGGGCTGCCATCGCTGCCCGGATGCGTGGTAAGCTGGCGCAAACCCGCACCGTCAACGCCCACTAGCCACAAATCCGTGCGACCGCGATTGGCGGCTAAGTCGGTTTTACGCAGCGTGAACACCACCGATTTGCCGTCCGGCGAAACTTGAGGATCGGAGAGGCGATCCATGGCAAGCATATCGTGAACAGAGAAGGGATGGGTTTCTTTTTGGGCATAAGCCATGAAACTCATTCCGACCATCAGGGTAAACAACATCATCAGATGACGACGCATGAGAGCCTCCTTGATGCACACGCAAAAATACTAGAGAAAGATCGGTGCGAGACTGCAAATCGTAAATAAATAAAAATTCGTGACTATTCAGCTCAAAAAAGAAGTGTAAGCGGATTAAGCGGATTGAACGGAAGGTGATTCTGAAAAACAGATTTTTGAAATCCGCTTTATCCGTTCAATCCGCTTACAAGAAATAGGCGCTGAATAGTAACAAAAATTCAAAGTAAATCACAAGAGAGGGGAAATGACTTATTCGTCAACGGGAATATTTTGAAGTTGGTACGCAGATCATCGAGATCAGAGGCTCTGCCTGCGCGGCATGCCCAAATTCAAGCTCATAGACGATTAGGACACTCAAGCAGGGATTGTAAAATTGGAGAGATCTTATAAAAACCGAATTTCGCTTCTCCCGCACGCGCGTGTGTTGAATCAGCACTGAAGAATCTAAGACAGCGTCTCGTCGCGCCACTGTTGCCATCTCCCCTCTAATTCCTTAAATGCTTGTTCGATTTTCATATCATCGATCCAGATTCCTAAAGTTTTATCCGCGAATGCCAATGATCTTTTTCTGCTAGCATTGTAAACTAACTTTTGCGAACGAGAGTTGCAACAGGAATCTTGCCCAGAGCACAGGTCGTATCGGCGGGTGTGGAGATCTTGCGTTGCACAATTTTGAGAACATGAATACAATCAATGATCAGCACGGCAATCGTGTTGACGATTATGACCAAGAACAACTTCATTCTGGATATTCCGGTCTTCAATAATTCGTCACCGATCCACCATCCACGATCATCTATCTTCGATCATCTATCCTCACCCCTCACCTCCGCTTCAACTCCTTCAAAACCTCCCGCGCCGCGTTCAACCCTGGCGCGCCCGTGACGCCGCCACCCGGATGCGTGCCCGCGCCGCACATAAACAAACCTGCTATCGGCGTGCGATATTGGCCATAGCCGGCCGCAGGGCGCATGAACAGCAGTTGATCCAGTCCCATTTGTCCATGGAACTCGCCGCCTTCGGTGAGAGCATATTCTCTTTCCCAATCGAGCGGCGTGAGAACCTGACGATGTAAGATCAACTCCTTTAGATTCGGAGCATATTCTGATAGCGTGTTGATGATATTGTCGCCGAGCTTTTCGCGCTGCTCCTCCCAGTCGCTTTCTCTCAATCTGTAAGGAGCATATTGCATGGTGATCGACATCACATGCTTGCCCTGGGGCGCGAGAGAAGAATCCAAAATTGTCGGAATGACAATATCGAGATAGGGCTGCGTTGAATACCAGCCGTATTTCGCATCATCATACGCGCGCTCGAGATATTCCAAATTTGGGCAAATGCATATATGGCCACCCAGTTGGGCCTCCCCCGCGGTCGCACCTTTGAATTGCGGCAAGCCATTGAGTGCCAGATTGACTTTAGCAGTGGAGCCGCGGTACCGAATGTTGCGCACCCGGCGCACGAATTGTACGCCCAAATTCGAAGCGCCAACCAGATCGAAAAACGTCCGGCGCGGATCGGCACTCGAAACAACGAGACGGCTGGATATTTCTTCACCATTTTTCAGAATGATGCCCGCGGCATGGTCATGTTGAATCAAGATTCTCGCGATTTCCGTGCCGAGGCGAATTCCGGCGCCGCTTTCTTCTGCCGCATTCGCCAAAGCGCGTGATAACTCGCCGATGCCCCCGCGTACAAAACTGCTGGATTTGAATCCACCATTGGCTTCGCCCAGCAAATGATACAACATCATAAACGCCGTGCCGGAAGCCTGCGGTCCTTGCATACTGCCCGTCACCCCCGGCGCACCTAGAGCGGCCTTCAGCACGTCACTTTCAAACCATGAGTTGAGAAACTCCGTCACCGGCATGGGCAGCACACGCAAAAATTCCATCATCTCCTTTTTGCCGAGGCCTTTGATTTTGAGCCCGGCTTTCGCCCAGGACAACAGCTCATCGAGATTGGTATGTGCGACATTCGGTGGCGTCAGCAACGCGATACTGTTCAAGGCTTCCGCCAGTTTACGTAACAAGCGCAGAAAGGTGGGATACTTTTCCGCATCGGCTTTTGAAAAAAGCGCAATTTCAGCGATATTTTTTTGCCCGTCGCGCCAAAGCGTGAGCGCCACGCCATTGGGCTGCGGCGCGAACACGGCGACGTGGCTTTTCATCAGACGCAAACCGTGCCGTTCCAAGTCCAGGGCTTGAACAATTTCCGTCCGGAACAAACCTGCATCGATCGCGCCGGTGTTGAATTTGAAGCCGGGAAAGATTTCTTCCGTGGCCGCTGCGCCGCCGATGATCACTCTTCTTTCCAACACCAGAACACGCCGGCCGGCTTGGGCAAGTAAAGCCGCGGCCACTAGGCCATTGTGTCCGGCGCCAATAATGATGGCGTCGTGAGTCATCATTCTCCTTTTCACGTCAACTCTCGTCAAAATGATCATGAAGACAGATAATCAAATACTCGGCAGTCTGTCACGCACCGCGCGGACATAGACGTCGACGTAAACATGAAAATGGTCGCAACGTCCGTAATCGAAAAGGACCACCCACGTCGCCTCGGCGTTTGCTTTGTCCGCCGTCCAAATCCAGCGCTGTGTGCGATCAAAGATCGGATCAATACACAAGCCTTCGCGTTGTTCCGGCGCCATCAATGACATGGCTTCTTCCAATGTTGGCAAGCGCCAATCTTTGTAACTGGCAAATCGTTGCGTGGTCAAATCGTGAACAAATTTTTCAGCCTCGGTATAAGTCATGGAACTCAAGGAGCCGGACTGTTGCCAAATTAAATCGGTGGCACAGTCAATCACTAGTTTTTGGCCTTCATGCTCACTCGTTTCGAATTGATGTTGTATGCCCTTACCTTTCGCGTTCCAGAGAGAATCAAAGTAATCCTTTTGTGTAATCATTTCTTGAGCCGCTTCGAAAGAAAGATCGGTCAGCAGTTGAGAACGAAGCGGAGACGAGAGTGGGGTTTGCATGGGTGAATTGACCGATTTTGACAGCGCACACAAATTTGCGAGCTCACCGCGCAATTTATCATTCTCAGCTTGCTTGCCCGCCAATTCTTTTTGCAGCGACGCCCCTTGTCTGGCAAGCTGCTCCTGACTGCGCAATTCGCGTTCAAGTTTTTGGACCTGCCGTTGCAATTTTTCCAGCTCGGCTTGGGGCGCTGCTGCGTGCAGCCGCTCCTCTTTCTCTTGCAATTGACGAAAAAGCTGCGCGACCTCGCTTTTCAGAACGAAAACCTCATGTGGTTTGAAATCTTGCACGGGATTGGTTGGATGGTTACGCCACTCTTCAATGCTTAAAAGAGATTCACGGACTTCGTCGCATAAACTCGTCAGTCCGGCTTCGGTTTGATCGTAAAGAATGCAGCGATACGTGCTAACGTCAAAGGGCAGCTTGTCCTGCTTTTGAATGATCATTATGGTTTTGTTGTCGAGAGCATGGGCCACTCCCATCTCATAAAACACATTGGGATTCCAGCCCGTCAGGTCGGCAACGATGGCTTCGCTTCTAATAATATGCTCGATGATCTTACGATTGATGTTGAATGCGCCTTTTAACTCATCAACGCGCAACGAGGCAAAATCAGCTTTCTCGCAAGCGGGTCTAATGGCCTTCCAATAAACCACCTTCAAATCATCCTTGAAAGGCATGAGCACGAAACAGAGTTTTTTGTTCCGCGTGGGCATTGCGTTTGCCCTCTTTTAGCTTTCCGCATATTCCAAAACCAAACCCGGTAACCGCTCTTTGCTTTTATACAATTTCCGGCCATTTTCGCGGAAGATGAGGGCCGGAATGCGCTGCTTTTTCAACTCCGCGACCATGTGCGGCAACAAGCGCCGGTGAAAACCACACCTGTGGGCAAAGCCACGCCATTTTTCTTGCAGCCTTAGTCCCACTGCTGGCGTCGGCTTTTGTGCATCGTGGTTAAACGCTTCGTTCAACAAGTCGGGATTGCGACATCGCTTGCGCTTGCTCTATTTAAATGGTCAAAAAAGACAAATCATCAAATACTCGATTGTCCGACACGCACCGCACGGACGTAGTAGTCGTAGAGGACACGACGATAGAAGCAAAGACCATCGCCGAAAAAGACCACCCACGCCGCCTCGGCGCTTGCTTTATCCGCTGTCCAAATCCAATGCTGTCTTCGATCAAAGAACGGATCAATATACAAATCATTCTGCTTTTTCAACGCCATCAATGACATAGCCTCTTCCAACGTCGGCAAACGCCAATCTTTGTTCCCAGCAAATCGGTCCTCGTTCAAATTCCGAATATACTGTCCGGCATCGGCATAAGTCAACAGGTCGGGCGAGCCGGCCTGTTGCCACATCAAACCAGTGGCGTGGTCGATCACTACCTTGTTGCCTTCAATCCCTCGGCGTTCATAGAGATGAATTAGCCCAAGTCCTTTATTGTTGAACTTCGTATCAAAAAAATCAAACCTCTTAAGCATGTGTTGGACTTCTTCCAGCTCCAACCTTCGATTACTTGACCTGAGCTTGAAAAGTGGCTTAAATTGCAGGCGGCCAATACCGCTCAAATCAGCGCATGAGAGATCGAACGAAACTTTGCGCTGGGTTTCCCAATCAAATTGCAGCATTTCCAAAGCAAATCGCTTCATCTGATCCGTCCACATCGTTCTAAGAATGGTTTTGTTGTTCCCTACAAATCGCTTCACAAACAGATACTCCATGATCGACCGATGAGCAAATTTGAAGTTACCAACGGCGTCGCGATTGAGTAAAGAACGGCCGCGCAGTTGCCAGCCTTCCAATTTGATGCCGAATTGCACGGCCAAAGGTTCCAATTCAGTTTCCGGCACGCGCTCAGATTCACGCGCCTCACGTTTGAGATAAAGATCGACGGCCAACAGTTCCGAAAAACGGCGCAGTGTTTCTTTTGGCACGAACGGTTGCTCGCGCTTGAGCCAAGCTTCCACCACCTCCTCATACAATTGAAAAGCATATTGAATGCTCTTGCCAGAATCCACCAGTTCTTGAATGTGCGCAAGCAGCATGGGCCGTGCAATCAAGTCAGAGATTTTTTTGACAATTTCGCGCGCTCGCCTGCGCCGTTGCTGCCGCCAGATGGGAAACCGTTGCTGCAAATAGTCATCAACTTGGGCTTCAGAAAAGGGTGAAAGATAGAGCTTATAAAACATGTACTCGCGCGCCTGCCCGGCCGAGGTCACACCCAAGCGTATCACGCCGGTTTCGCGAGGAATCTCTTCATCTTTCAAAAAAAATTGTGTGCGGCAGGAAATTAGCACCTGCCGAAATGCGCGACTCAATTCCAGCAACTGACCCAAGCGCTCGCGATGATTGTGAATAGCGCGCGCGTCTTCATCGAGAGCATCCAAAAAGAGAACGGTGTTTTTGGGATCAACATTCTTTTGCGTTTGTTTGTCGGTGCTTTTCGCTTCCAGGAGGGCCTGGATATGCTTGTCGGCGTCTTTGATACCCAGAGGAACGATGGCAAGGTCAAAACGTGCGCGCTTGCGCCAATACCGCCAGTGATAAGCGTAGTAATTCAGCACGAATGAAGTTTTGCCCATGCCGGAGTCGGCGAGCAGGATGGCATACTTGTAATCGTTGGGTGAGGCCAGAATGCGATCGACGGCTTGAAACAAATCTTCTTGTACCGGCGCAAGCAGCCGGCTTTCTTCACCGCCGGCCGGATCGATTTGCTGGCAATTGGGGCGAATGTAGTAAGTGGTGGCGCGCAAAATATCTTCGGGCGTGTAAAGCTCCGCGCCCAAACGGGTGCGCAACCGCTGCCGATCGCGCCAGGTTCGCCACCATGGCAAAATTATTTTGGCGGCGGCATAAAGCCCGGCAATGATTGCAAACGACCCAACGATGATTTCGATCAGTTTGGCGGGATCGGAGATAAGATGGAGCGTCTGCGTCGAATCGGGCGGCATGGAGGCTATCGACCAAAAAAAACAAAATTCGACTTCGGGAGATCAGGGTTTCGATAATACGGATGGGAAAGACCCAACGCGCGTAATCCCCAACTCAAAAGAATTCTCACCAACGGATAAAAGCATCTGTTGGCCATCATCTATCCGTTGGAATTTTTTTGCCTTTTTGCAAGTATTTGACTTGCGCGGTTGAATATAGTAAAATAACCGGCTGAAGCAAAAGGCATTTTCAGGAATCCAATCTTGTTCTCGCTACAATTGGATGGGCTCCTTCGGCACGCGTACGACGCGAAATCCAATGAAGCGTGAGCGGTCCTGGGCATGCGCATCGCGTGTGAAGCAGCGTAGAGTTGCGGCATCGTTGAAAGCTCCACCGCCGCGGACGAAGCGTTTTTCCTTTTTTTCGCTCTCCCAAGATGAGGTCCATTCCCACACATTGCCGGCCATGTCCATGACACCTTCGGGCGTTGCACCGGCGGCATGTGAACCCACCGGCGTCAAGCAAATCAATTCTTGATCGAAGTTGGCGTGCTTGCGCGTGGGTGCAACATTGCCCCAGGGGTAAAGCCTCTCGTTATGGCCCGCGGCCCATTCCCATTCGTCGTCCGTCGGCAGACGAAAAAGGAAGTTCTCCCACACGCTCTGGGACCGGCCAAGCTGGTCAAGCTGAAGTTGATTCAGCCAGTCGCAATAGGCTTCCGCGTCCTCCCAGTCCACGCCCACCACCGGCAGCTCTAGACCGCCAAACCCGTCCTCACGCCAGAATTCCGGCTCACGATATCCCCGGGCCCGCGCGAACGTGCGATAATAACGATTCGTCACGGGATACTTTGCCACGTGAAAATAGTAAAGCGGGATGGGCCTTTTTGTGCCGCGTAAAACGCCCGGTGCGACGGGGGGTGAGATCAGAACGTACTCGGCCTGTTGCTCGAAGGGGTTTCTATAAATCGCCGGCATGCGCGTTTCGGTGACGGCGCGCAACGTGCGGAATTTTTGCAGCGCGGCATTGCGCAAAGCCACGGTGAAATGGGGAAAATTGAAACGCAGGCCTTGCAACAAAAAATCCGAAGGGCAGGCGATAAGGAACGGTACTCGCATTCCGGCGATGAGCTTCGCTTGTTCCAGCCATTCCACCAATTCGCGTCGCGGCTGGCCATCGGGAATGTCCTCCCAGCCATCGAACAGAAAGAGCGCACGACCGCCGCTGATGGCGCGGCGCAATGTACGCAATGTGAATGGCATTTCAAGCTGAGCCAGACCGCGAGACAAGGCTTGCAGAAAAGGAAGCGAAGGATCGATGACGCCAAGGGGAATATAAAACGGCGTACGCGGCCTGGCAAAACCTAATTTACGGGCTTGTTCCGGACGAACGAGTCGCAGCGCCAGGGCCTGCAAGAAGGTCGATTTGCCGGTGCGTGGAGCGCCGGTGATCAATAACGACTTTTTTTCCAGGAGCGCCCAATTCATCAGGCCTTCAATGTCATGCGATTCGACCGAGCTAAAACGCTGGGCGCTGGCAGGATGCGATTGCAGAACATAAAAACCCACCTGCACGCCGTAGCCCAGATGATTGAGATGGCCGTATTCCTGGTAGAATTTTCTCAAATAGCGGGCTGACGTGCTCCAAGGCGGCCCAAAGCGCCAATCCTCACGCGTTTTCCAACCGTGATGGGCGAGATACAAAAATGAAATAGCAGCGGCGACGATACTGGCGGCCGGGAACAGGTTCCCCACCCATTCCAGCCAAAAACTGAACGCAACGAGTGCCGGCATGAGCTCTCCGAAGGTGTTCGTTGTCTGGAGTTTGTTATACCGGCAGAAGGCAGCAAATGCGGCAAGGTAGGCAGACAGTTTGAACGGGCAAGGGGCGAAAGGCAAACAAAGAGAGGCAAACAGAAAAAGGAAAGAGGTGAGATTAGGTCTCTTCTTGTGGTTTTTGGAGATTTTTTTCCCTGGCGATGCGCTCCTGGATGAAGGGCTTCAGAATGAAAAGGCCACGCACAACGAGATAGACCCCCAGGACGAAGTACAGCCAGCGTACGGAGCCGGTGCTCTTTTGTACGATTCCCAAAAATGAATCCGCAACGGCAAAAACGCCAAACGCGAACAGGACGGCCCCTTTAAGCGGCCTGAACATGGAGGATCTCCTCAAAATGGAATTATGGAATCATGAGTGTCCACTGCTGTTTTAAAGACAGCTCAAATTCCGCGTGTTTCTGCGGCAATTTTCTTTCACAAATATATTGATTCTGAGGATGAAGGTCAAATGCATAAACGCTCGCATGCCGGAAAAATCTCAATTCCGCAACGGGCCGCAAGAAGGGGATCACTCGCCGATCTTTCGCCTTGCGTTTTGCGGACAAATAGAATACATTTTCTCCGTTTAAAAAATCCTTGAGGATCAAGGAATAAGCGAGCATTCTGCAGACGAGGACGCCATGGACAGTTCAAATCTGAATGGGACCCAAAACGGCGCATTTCACAAGACTTCGAAAGTAAGCCAGGCGCAACCGTCGCCAAAACCTGCGAGCGAGAAATTGACACGTGATAGGATTTCCCTGGAAGCCCTCATCAACGTGATGGTGCAACAGGGGTTTTGTACGGAAGAACAATTGCTTGCGGAAGAGGCTCGATTGCGTACGGTGCACCGCACCGTGTCCAACTTGCATTTCAGGCCGGTGCGAGTCAGCTCCGTCCCCGGCGAAAAACAAAGGAAGCATCCTATCAAGAAATGGGCAGCGGAACGCCGCTGGGCACGCCGGCTCGGAGCATTCTTATTTGGCTGGCAATGGCGCAAATTCAAGAAAAAAGAACGAAGTGTCTCATCCGGACAAAATCCGTCGCGTGCAAAGTAAAGCCATATTTCAAACCCACGAAGTTTCATTCCGGGCCTTTTCAAACTCTCTCCGAGGTGCGCTTCTCATCGGCGCGCTCTTGCTTGCCGGGGCAACACCAATCTGTGCACAAGAATTCCCACAGCCGCTCGGCTACGTGAACGACTATGCCGGCGTGATTGAAGACGAGACAGAGACGCGCCTCACCAACCTCTGCCGTGAAGTGGAAGAGAAAACCGGCACACAATTGGCCGTGGTGACGGTGAATACGGTGGGTGATTACGATTACGCCGACTACGCCAATCGTCTGTTTGAAAAATGGGGCATTGGGAAAAAGGGCAAAGACAACGGCGTGCTATTCTTTCTCACCATGGACGAAAGGAAAGTACGTATCGAAGTCGGCTATGGCCTGGAAGGCATTCTGCCGGACATAACCGTCGGCCGTATTCTCGACAACTATGTCATTATCGAATTTCGCCGTGGCAACTACAGCGCTGGCATGCTGGCCGGCACACAGGCGATTGCCGGCGTCATCGCCAAAGATGCCGGCGTTGAAATTACCGGCGCCGTAACGCCGCGCTTCAATCGTTCCGAGTCCCGCCGTCGCCAAAAAGGCCTTCCCTGGCCGCTGTTGTTGCTCTTGCTTTTTTTTCTCATGCGCGGTTCCCGTTGGTTTTGGCCGATGATCTTGATGGGCGGTGGCGGCAGGAGGAATCGTGATCATTGGCGCGGTGGAGGCTGGGGTGGCGGCTTCGGCGGCGGAGGTTTTGGCGGATTCGGCGGCGGGGGCAGCGGCGGCGGGGGAGCGGGGCGAAGTTTTTGATTCATCAACAATCAAGCGGGTTCAAAATGCGATCTGCACAGATCAAACTTCCAAAGCGCAACAATTGGTGATCAACGACCGTGGCATAGGTTGCTGATTCTGTAGCTCAACCTGTTTGCAAGAAAGAGGAACATGAGCAAGAAGTATCCGCAACAACCGCATGAGATTTTCGACGACTACGTCAGCGATTGGCGCACGGTGTATGCAGACGGTTTGGAATCCGTCATTTTTTACGGCAGCGGCGCGCGCGGCGAATATGAGCCGGGGAAATCCGATATCAATTTCTTGATCGTCCTGAGCGAGGCCGCTATCCACAATCTTCGCCAGGCCGTGAATTTAACGGAAACATGGCGCACGCGTGCTAAAGTGGTTCCGCTGGTGGTCACCCAGCAATACATTCACAATTCGCTGGACAGTTATCCCATTGAGTTTCTGCATATGCAACGGCACTATCGCGTGTTATTCGGTGCGGAGGTTTTCTCCGGGTTGAAGATCGAAGCGCGCCATTTGCGCCTGCAGCTCGAGCGCGAGCTCAAAGGCAAGCTCTTGCATTTGCGTAAGGGATTTTTGGAATCAGGCTATGATCGCGACGAATTGAAAGAAATGATCCGGCGCACGATTTCGGCGTTTCTCCCGCTTTTCGAGAGCTTTTTGTTCATAAAACAAGAGTCTATACCCTCCTCGCGCCAGGAGATTTTTCAAAAAGTGGCGCAATCTGCGCCTTTGGAAACAACCTTTATCAACGAAATCTTTCGCGTGGTCGCAGCGGAGTCGCGCCCATATCGCGAGAAACTATGGGTAGTCATGGAAGGCTACATCGCACAAATCGCCAAGCTGGTGCAGATTGTCGATGCGATGGCCATTGCTTAGTAGGCGTCCCGTGAGGTGGTGCTGCAGGAGGCTTGGCAAACGCGAGCACTTACCTTTGGGACAACAACTTGAGGGGCGCGGTTATAGCTGAAAATTGTCAGTGTAAGTCTTCAACGGCAATTCGGTGATTCTCAAAGGAGGAAGTAAATGAGCAAGGGCTTGAAAACCACTTTGATCGTGCTCGGCGCGATTTTGGTGCTCGGTTTCGGCGCGTACCGGTTTTTTGTCGGCAATTACAACGCGCTCGTGGGGCTCGATGAAGGCGTCAAATCGTCGTGGTCTCAGGTGCAAAATCAATACCAGCGCCGCGCGGATTTGATACCAAACCTGGTGGCCACCGTGCAGGGCGCGGCCGCATTTGAGAAAGAAACTTTGGAAGGCGTGATCGAAGCGCGTGCGAAGGCCACGCAAGTGCAGGTCAATGCGGATGATGTCATCAACAATCCCGAGAAATTCCGCCAATTCCAACAAGCGCAGGACAATCTCGGCTCAGCCTTGGGCCGGCTCTTGGTGGTGGTGGAGCAATATCCGAATCTCAAAGCCAATCAGAATTTCCTCGATCTGCAAACGCAGCTCGAAGGCACGGAAAACCGCATCAGCGTCGAGCGCCGGCGGTTCAATGAAACCGTGCAAGGTTACAACAGCAAGCTGCGCACTTTCCCCACGGTTTTCATCGCCGGCATGATGGGGTTCCAGCAACGCCCATATTTCGAAGCCAGCGCGGAAGCGCAACAAGCGCCGAAGGTGGATTTTTCGGGATCGAAGCGGTAGTTGGTTGTGTTGATTGTGGATCGTGGTTTGTGGATAGAAGATCGTGGATCGAAGATAGAGGATAGAAGATCGTGGATAGTATGCGATCATCTATCCTCTATCTTCGATCCACGATCTTCGATCTTCTATCCACGAACCACGAACCACGACCCGCATCTCCTTTTCCAAAAGATACGACGGCAAATAATCATGAATGCCCTGCCCATCATCCTAGGTGCACTTGGAGTTTATGCGATCGCGTATCGCTATTACAGCGCGTTCATCGCCGCCAAAGTCCTGGCGCTCGATGATACGCGAATCACGCCTGCGCACACCCATAACGACGGGCAAAATTACGTGCCCACCAACAAATGGGTTTTATTTGGCCATCATTTCGCGGCCATTACCGGCGCCGGACCGTTGATCGGGCCCGTGCTCGCCGCGCAGTTCGGCTTCCTACCGGGATTGTTGTGGCTGGTGATCGGCGTGTGCATCGGCGGGGCCGTGCATGATTTCATCATCCTCTCCTCCTCCATCCGTCGCGGCGGCAAATCGCTCGCCGAGATGGCGCGCACGGAAATAAGTCCCGTCACCGGCGTTGTCGCCGCGATTGCAATTCTTTTCATCATCATCATGGCGCTGGCCGGTCTCGGGCTGGCCGTTGTCAATGCGCTGCACGACAGCTCCTGGGGCGCCTTCACGATCGCGATGACGATCCCGATTGCCTTGTTCATGGGCCTCTACATGTACCGCTTTCGCGTAGGCAAGATTGCGGAAGCTTCCGTTATTGGGGTGATTCTTCTGATCATCGCCGTCGGGCTCGGCCGCTTCATTCCGGAATCACCGTTGGCCGGAATCTTCACCTTGTCCAAAACCAACATTACCATCGCGATTGCGCTGTACGGATTCATCGCCTCCATTTTGCCGGTGTGGATGCTCTTATGCCCGCGCGATTATTTGAGCTCCTATATGAAAATCGGCACCATTGCATTTCTGGTGCTGGGCATTGTCTTTGTGCATCCGGATTTGAAGATGCCCGCGATCACCGAGTTCATAGCGGGTGGCGGACCGATCGTGCCGGGCAAAATTTATCCGTTCGTCTTCATCACTATTGCCTGCGGCGCGATCTCGGGATTTCACGCGCTCATCGGCTCCGGCACGACCCCGAAAATGATCGACAAGGAAACGCATGCGCGACCCATAGGCTACGGCGCCATGCTGATCGAGAGCCTGGTCGGCGTCACCGCGCTTATCGCTTCCGCGTCATTGTTTCCGGCGGATTATTTCGCGATCAACGTGCCGGTGGAAAAGTTTGCGCAACTGGGCTTGAACGTGGTCAATCTTCCCGAGCTTGAAAGGCAAGTGGGCGAAGCCGTTGCCGGACGCACGGGCGGCGCAGTTTCGTTGGCCGTCGGCATGGCGCAAATCTTCACGGCCTTGCCGGGTATGCAGGGCTTGATGGCGTACTGGTATCATTTCGCCATCATGTTCGAAGCCTTGTTCATCTTGACCACGATCGATACCGGTACACGCGTGGCGCGCTTCCTGGTGCAGGAGTTTTTGGGCAAATTCTACAAGCCGCTCGAGCGTGCAAGTTGGATGCCGGGCACGGTGATCGCGAGCGCGCTGGTGTGCTTGGCGTGGGCTTATTTTATTCTCACCGGCAGCATCAGCCAGATCTGGCCGATGTTCGGCGTCGCCAATCAATTGCTCGCCGCCATCGCGCTGGCGGTGGGCACAACGATCATCATCAACTCCGGCAAGGCGCGCTACGCCTGGGTGACCATCACGCCGCTGGCCTTCGTCGGCACAACCACGCTGGTGGCTGGCTGGCAGAATATCACCGACAACTTTTTGCCGATGGCAAAAAATCCGGCGCTGGCGTTCCAGGGCTATCTGGATGCGGCACTGACGGCAATCATCATGGTGTGCGCCGTCATCGTATTCGCCAATTCGGCTTGGCGGTGGTATCAAGTGCTGACGGGGCGCAAGGAGATTTCGCCACGCCTTGCACCCGCAGTGGAGTAGGGCTTCGCTCACGCAGAGCCTCGATCAAGCGTTGCCACTTAGAACGTGGTAACGAGACAAGCGGGAACGAGGTAACAACTATTGTTGCAACCTTCGATCATCAATCTTCCATCTTCTATTTCCTTAAAATCAGATCTATTCATCAAGAATACGCATTACAATGTCCTCCGCCGCCCCTCATCCTTCGCGTGAAGCAGATTCAGGTTTTGATTCCGCCGGCCCCGATTTTTCTCTCCGCCGCAAATTGGGCTTCATTCTGGGCGTTCCGCTTTTTCTGCTCTTTCTCTGGCCGGCGCTCACGCCCGGCTTGAATGAGCCTGCCCGGCGCCTGCTTGCTGTTTGTGTCTTGATGGCTTTTTGGTGGATCACCGAAGCACTGCCGATGCCCGTTACGTCGCTCCTGCCGATGGTGCTGTTTCCGCTGCTGGGCATCATGCCCATGGGCGAAGTCACGAGGCAATATGGCGACGAAATTTTGTTTTTGTTCATGGGAGGGTTTTGCCTGGCCATGGCCATGCAGAGATGGCATTTGCACAAACGTATCGCGCTGCACATCATCCGCTTGATCGGCACGAGTCCCAGCCGCATCATTTTGGGCTTCATGTGCGCCACCGCCTTCATCTCCATGTGGATTTCCAACACCGCCACCACGATGATGATGTATCCCATCGCGCTGGCCGTGATTTCGCAGCTCGGCGAAGACCAGGAATTCCTGGTTCCCGAACGTATGCGCAATTTTCGCATATGCATAATGTTGGGTGTGGCTTACGCGGCCTCCATCGGTGGCATGGGCACGTTGCTGGGCACGGCGCCCAATCTCATCCTGGTGACCAACGTCAAGAAGCTGTTCCCCGGCGCGCCGGAAGTGAATTTCGTGCGCTGGGCCGCTTTCGGCGTTCCACTCGTTTTGCTTTTTACGCCCATCACCTGGCTCGTGCTCACCCGCCTCGTCTTTCGCATCGGGCCGACGCACTCGCAACGCTCAAGGGAAATCATTGCGTCTGAAATCGACAAGCTGGGACTCATCTCCAAAGCAGAGAAATGGGTGCTGCTGATTTTCATCCTCGCGGTGTTAGGCTGGGTCTTTCGCGTGGAATTGAATATGGAAGCCTTTCGCATTCCAGGCTGGGCCACTGCGCTGGGGGTGCAAGACCGGGTCACGGATGCGACGGTCGCGATCATCGCGGCGGTGTTGCTTTTTCTCACGCCCATGAATTGGCGCCGCGGCGAATTCCTGCTGGATTGGAAAACCGCAGCGCAATTGCCGTGGGGCCTGCTCATTTTTTTCGGGGGTGGACTGGCTCTCTCCGCCGGGTTCAAATCCACCGGCCTCTCGGACTGGCTGGGAGAGCAGTTGCAGGTCGCGCAACATCTCTCGCCGCTGGCGATGATCCTGCTCGCGTGCGCTGCCATCACCTTGATCAGTGAGTTAGCTTCCAACACGGCGACGGCGGCAATCTTCGTGCCGATATTCGCTGCTTCAGCGCAAGCCGTGCAAGTGAATCCGCTTTTCGTCATGATTGCCGTGGCTGTGGCCGCTTCGTGTGGGTTCATGCTGCCCATCGCCACCGGTCCCAACGCCATCGTTTTCGGCTCGGGTTACCTGCGCACACCCGACATGGTTAAAGCAGGATTCTGGCTGGACCTTATTGGCATCCTTCTGGTCACACTCGTGGTTTATCTTTTTGCCGTTCCGGCATTTCAAATCGATCTCGGCCAGTTTCCGGATTGGGCAAGATAACTCTGGCCGGGCGCCTTTCTTCCGTAAGTCTTCTCAAAAAGGGCGCTAACGGATGAGAAAAACCTTCAGAATTCGTAACTATTCAGCTCCTGTTTCTTGTAAGCGGATTGAACGGATAAAGCGGATTTCTAAAACTTGTTTTGCAGAATCACTATCCGTTCAATTTGCTTCATCCGTTTACTCCCCTTTTTTTGAGCTTCCAAGCAACATGTCATGCAGGAGGCATCTTTTTCAGCACAAGCACTGTGCCAGAAACTTAACAAGATCCCTACGGGATGACACGGTGGTGTTGCTTGCCGAACTAACCCCGATCACCGGGGTAAGGCGCTGAATAGTCACCAGAATTCTATTCCATGTTTGACGCTTTAAGCGCCTCTCCCTTTGCATGTTTCGCTCCCTCGCGGTTTTGCCATTTACTCAAACTGCGGCTTTAGCTGATATATAAAATGTTACAAAAGCTTTGCGGCGCGACAATTCCAGCTTGATTTTGAAGCGTATTTCCTCAATCTTTGCTGGTTGCATCCCGGCCCGGCACGCGCACCCGGAAATAGATGCGTTTCGTTGTTTCTAGGAAGGATAGACATGCCAATGAACAAGGAAGTTTCACGCCCTCTCTCGACCCGCTGCCTGCCTCTTATTTTGCTTTTGTGTATCAGCTTTTCGTCCCCACCGCCAATCCTTCAAGCGCAAGCACAAGACGGCTTGATGCAAGCACCCGTGCTCGGCAAGAACGAAAAAAAGGAATTCGAAGCGCGGGCGCAAACATTATTGGCCTACTTTGTCGAGAAAGAGACGCGGCCCAGTTTTGCCGCAGTCGCGGCGCGCTATGCCAGCGGCGAGCGCATCAACGAAGCACATCGTATGATGTCGCAACTGCTTTCGTCGCCCCGCCGCAATCCGTCCTACGTGTTCGACCTCATGGCAACCTACCTTTTTGGCCGGCAAAATTTGACGCCGGCGCTGGCCGCGCAAGTCAAGGCCACTTTGGGGAAGATCCCGCTGGTGCACGATTTCTCCGAGCATGAAATGCATCTTTATTTTGCAGCGTTGATGCTCGCTGCGGAAACCTGGCCCAAGATGTCGGCGGAAGAATGGTTCAACGGCAAATCTTCCGGCGACAATCTGCGTGAAGCCCGGGAGTACTTTTCCATCTGGCTCGAGAAGACCGTGACCGAGGGGCAAAGCGAGTATGATTCTCCACAATACATGCCTGCAATGTTTGCCGCACTCGCCGTCCTGCATGAATTCACGCGCGACGAGGACTTTCGCAAGCGTTTGAGCATTATGCTGCATGTGCTGATGATCGATTTTGCCGCGGAGCACATGGGGGGGCTATATGGTGGCGCACACGCCGGCGAGCCGATGCCCCTGGCGATTTCACCGCGCGAAGCGCCGAGCGCCGGATTCTCCTGGCTCTATTTGGGCGTGGGAAAACTGATTCCCACGACGGAGCTGTTGTTTTCTTCGTTGAGCAGCTACGAAATGCTCAATATCGTCCAGCAACTGGCCAAGCGCCGCGACCCGATCGGCGGTTTCGTGCATCAGGAGCGCAAACGCCGCGCGCCCAGCTTGCGCTATGAGAGCGATCCTGCAGGTCCGGTCTGCAAGTATACCTACGTCACGCGCAATTACATTCTTGGCTCGATTGCCGGCGGCGCGTTTTCGCCGCGCGATCAACAATCATGGGGTATGGTTTATCGCACACGCGGCGATCAAAAGCCGGTTTTTTTCATCACTACGCCTTCTGCCAGCGGCAGAGATCTGGCAAAATTCCACGCCGCCGAGCCGAGAATCCTGGAAGCTGAGGCCAGAGCACGTAACGCCTCAGCCAATCCGTTGCAAGCCTTCACGGGCACAACGAATTTCGAACGCATTTTTCAACATCGCAACGTTCTCGTGGGCTTATACGGCGCTGCAGACTCGCTCACGCTCGTCAAGCTCACGGGTTTTTTTTCGCCGCAGTTGGACACGCTGTTGCTTCCCGCCTCCAACGGTTCCACGGCACAACCGGATTGGATTTTTGCGCAAACCGGCGAAACGTATTTCGCCATTCTTCCCCTGCAGCCCTTTCGTTTCGAAAATCAGAGCGAAGGCCGCTGGCTCATTTCCGAAAACCGGCACAACGGCTTCGTGCTCGAAGTGAGCACGCCCATTGAAAGCGATAACTTCAGCGAATTCCGGCGGCGCATACGCCAGGAGACGAAAATAGACCTCAGCCAGCTCGCCGCCAGCAAAATGCGCATCAAATACACCACAACTTACGGTGACGTTATGGAATTTGCTTTCCATCCGGCCAAGGCACACACCGAGCGCAGTTTGAACGGCACGACGGTTCTGGAAAAAGATTGCACGTTGTTCAACAGCCCCTTGCTCAAACACGCGCCCGGATCCAAGCGCATCGTGCTGCGCTTCAAAAATGAATGGTTGGAATTGGATTGTGAGAAGTGGGAGATGATCGAAAACATGAGCACGATTACGGAGGAGTTGAAGGCGCAGGAGTGAAGAGCATGAAGTACGCTTATTTCTAGCAGGTTGCTGAGAGCCCTTTGCGACGACGCGAAGATCAGTTTGTCTTATTCTATTCGAGCCTAGAAATTTTTTCCGGTCTGACAGTTTTCGGCAGTAAACCATCTATCTTGATTGCAAGGACCCCAGGGCCATTCTTGGCGCTTCTGAATTATTCGAGATTTTGTTACACTATTCTAGCGCTGGCTGAAAGATTCGCCCATTTTTGTGTAAGAGCCGTAAGATGCCAATCTTTCCATGTACCGATTTGGCCGGATTGGAACAACATCGTGCTTTCAAAAGATGACTTCGCATCAATGTCATTCAACCCCGCATATTGGGTATTCCAAGGCGTGCTGGTCAAGCGGTTGTCGCGGGTGGCTTGCGATTCATTCCAATTCACCAATGTCAGTGTAGAGATAGCGCGTGACGCTGGTTTGTCCAGCAAAGCCGGTGGCTTGCCCTTCAGCGGAGCTGTCGTTCTGTGCCCATGCCACGCCTCGGGGGGAGAAGAAGAGCAGATTCGTGCTCTCGTCTTCAACGCCGATTGGATCTTCGCCTTCATGATCATACACATTGGCTCGCTTGACTTGGACTCTTCCGCCGGTAGTGCGCCCAAGAACTTCAAGATAGGTTGGAGTTTATTGAAAGGAAGTTATCGCTTTACATACCACATTAGGCCATCCTTTTCATGACCTTCTGTCGTAAGTTTGGTAGGATTGTTATTAAGTAGACCATAAGTCCAAATGTCAAGACCGTCATCGCCAGAGCTATCCCCAATGAAAGCTATGAGTGAATCATCCAGCCCGTACTGGCCTTTCATCCCGGTTAAACCAGAGGGCATGTCAATTATTAATGAGCTCCTTTCTGATAGAAGTGAATACTCATAAAAAAAATGAGGCCCTTTCCCAAGTGGAACAAAACCATCAAACAGAAGCTTTGCGCCATCTGATGACCAACTTCCGATGATACATGATTGACTCGAGTCGCTAACCACGCGAGTTTTTTTTGATTGCAAATTTAAGATCGCAATTCCTCGGTTTATTAAAGTCCCTTTAATTTGAAAATCAAAGGCTAAATAGTCTTCCTTCAGTGACCATCTTAGTCGATCTATGTCGCCGAATTGCCCAGGTGGTATCAGCGTCGTAACTATATTCTTATCTATGTCTAAAACAACCATCTTGGTGCGATAGTCAACTCTGGTTAAAAATGCAATGCTATTAGATGCCGGCGACCAAGCGGGGCGACGATTCTCCTCGCCTATTTCTCCGATATGAAGTTTTTCAAGATCCCTGTCGAATTGCTGGATTTGACCGCTTTTAATATCCAAAATAAATAAATGACTCCTGTCAGACAAATCGAAGATACGATCGCCATTATCGATCCTTTTCGACTCAAAAATGATTTTTTGACCGTCTGGCGACCAAGAGGGATGGGTATCGTAATATCGATCATTAGTTAAGCGAGTTTTCTCCTTCGTTTCAGGATTGAAAATCACGATATCACCAAATTTGAAACTTAGTAGACCTCCTTCTCCATCGCAATCCTCAATGAATAACATTTTACCCTTTGGATCGAAATTTGGAATTGCGGTACTACTTTGGCATACCGCGTTAGTGCAACAAACCAAAACGAGTAAGTAAGTCATAGGATATACTAGTCCTTGATTATTGTGATTGGGCTTCTTCCATGAACTGACTGATTTCATCTTGATTTTCCTCATCTTTCAAATAACTTCTCAATGCTTCCTTGTCAGCATTCCGCGACAAATTATAGCCTCGGGCTTTGGCTATTTTTTCAATGGCAGCTTTAATCATTTGAAGCTTGCTGTCCAAGAAAGAATTGGCCAACGCTGCTCCAGTTTCACTTTGTTCGAATTGTTGTGCCAGTTGTGTATTCAATGTGAAAAGATCTCCAGAAACACTTCCCAAATCGTATCCATTCGGTGAACCCATCTTGAGAATAGGCCAAAATTTGCCTATTCTCAAGATTTTTTCGGCGACCAGTTTTGCGGGAGAAGATCGGCGACTTGGTGGTGGGGGTAGTCTGGAATGCGGCGG
>JBOHQX010000391.1:0-9302 GCA_050732395.1 bacterium | reverse complement strand
GCACAAGTCAGTGCCGATCAAAATATCATCGGCTTTGATCAGCCAGCCATTGTGTCCCGTCCACCATACTGCGATGCCGGAATGGTGTGCGCGAATCTCATCGAGAATTCGACGAGACGGTTGATTCTCGCTTTTGAGTTGCTGGGCAAAGGCGGCACATGACGACGTCACCCAAAGTACCAACCAGCAAAAGTTCATTCGCTTGTTCATGTCTGCCAACTCTTGGCTGTAACTATTCTAGTCAATTGCTGCTGCTGCAGCGCCTGCACCCCGCACCAGACCGGTCTTCAAATCAATCCACAACATGGCCACGCCTCCGATATTGTGAGGCGTCATTTTCACCTCGTGCCCGCGGCTCACCAATTCCTCTCTCACCTGCTCTCCGATGCGCTCGTGCTGGCTGAGGCTGCCCAGCTTCGGCGGGTCCTGACCAAACGAGCCGATAAAATGTTCCGTTGAAAATCGCGGTGCGGCCATGGCCTCGTCGATGCCCATGCTGAAATCGACATGGTCGAGAATGAGCTGCAGGGCAGCCTGATCTTGCATATCGCCGCCGGCCACGCTGATCGCGAGAACCGGTTTGCCGTTTTTGAAAACCAGCGTCGGTGTCAATGTCGTGCGCGGTCGCTTGCCTGGCTCGAGGCGATTGGGATGATCTTTCCACGTATTGAAAATGACTGAGCGGGTGCCATGCGTGATACCGGTTCCGCCGCCGGAGCCTTCGGTACTGCTGAGCCCGCTCGGCGTTGCGGCCACAACATTACCGTAGCGATCTGCGACTACGCAGGTCGTCGTGCCACCGGAATTTGGAAAAGTCCTGGCTTTGCGCTCCAGCAACGGTCGCATATGGTACGGATCGCCGGGACGCAGCTCGCGCGACGCACTTTTCATGTCGATCAATTGTCGTCGCATTTGGGTATATTCATCGGAAAGCAGCGCTAGCAAAGGGACCTCTGCAAATAACGGATCGCCGTAATACTCATCACGATCGGCCAGCGCCAGTTTCATTGCTTCAATGACGACGTGAATGTAGTCTGCTGAAAGAAATCCCATGCGCTTCAGATCGAAGCCCTCGAGCAAGCGCAACGTCTGGCTGAGATAAGGCCCTTGGGTCCAGGTGTCACACTTGTAAACAGTGTAGCCACGATAATGAATCGCTACCGGTTTTTCTATGCGGGTGACGTGTGCGGCAAGATCGCGTTTGCGGAGGAACCCTCCTCTTTCGATGTACCAAGCGACCAGCTCGCCGGCGATATCGCCGCGATAGAAGCGGTCCGAAACCGCCTGCAGCTTGCTCTCACGTGTACCGGTGGCGTTGCGCTCGGCCTCGACGAGCTTGCGAAACGTTCTGGCAAGATCGGCATACCAACTTCTGCCATCATTGTTCGCATGCAACAAATTGGCGTCGATTTTCTTGCCGCTGAGGCCGTCAAGGGTATCGCCGCTCCCAGTATCGCGATACCAGTTGGGGCCACCGGCATCGAGTAGGGCGAGCGTAGGACTGGCCACTTCTTCGAAAGATCTTGTACCGTATCGTTGCAATGCGGTGACGCAAAGATCGATGACGGCGGGAACCGCTGCAGCGCGAATGTCATCACCCGGAATGCCGTTTTTGTAATACCATGCAATCGCGTTCGAATCGAGCGGCGCGGCGCCCTGTCCGGATAGCACTTTCACTTCTTTCCTCTTGGCATCGTAAATCAGCAATGGCACTTCGCCGCCAATGCAGAATGCGCCAATGTGTTTAATGCTCAGTACCAGCAATGAGGCGACCGCAGCGTCCACGGCATGACCGCCATTCTGGAGAATGGCAACGCCTGCGGCGACAGCCTCCGGCTTGCCGGCAGCAACAACACCATTCTTGCTTGACGCTCGTGTGTCGAGCGCTTGGGGATGCACGCTTTCACAGAGCAGAAGAGTGACCAGCATAAGCATTACTCGAACAAGCGGAAACCCAAAACTCAAAACACATAATCCAAAGGTGGTTTTGGACTTTGAGCTTTGGATTTTGAATTTGTCTGCTACCTCATTCGAACTGAAATGTCCCGAATTTCTGGTATTCATGAAAATTTATCTCGGTTGGCTGCCACGACCACGTGGCGGGCTTGCCGTCGTCATAGTCGCAGCGATACATGTTTACGCGCCACTTCGTTCCAGAATTCGGCGGGACTTGGCCAAGCGGCTTCAAGAGCGCGTAAGGAATGAAGAATTCCGCAGTCCAGCTCGTAATGCTCGCGCCGCTTTTCTTTTCCCCGCCTTGCGCGCTGGTGGCGTGGCGAATCCGGCGCTCGCCTTCGTAATGCCAGGGGCGCCATCCCCAATAGCTGCCTTTGTGATTCGGAATCAGGATCGGCAACTCGTAATTGAGTGGCGAAAGCTCGTACTCGAAATAGGCCGGAAAATTTTCATCGGTCCACAAGAAAACCTCGACCACGTCTTCATTCCACAGATCGAGAAAATCCTCGGTCATCGTTGCGGTCAATCGCCGATCTTCGCATTGGAAGAGGAAATAAATCCCAGTCTCAGAGTAAAGCACCTTGACTTGTGTGGACAATGCCACGCCTGGCGACTTCCGTTGTGGCAGGGTCACCCATTCGATCCCCGCCCAATTCGCGGCGCGACCATCGCCGGTAATCTCAAAATCTGAACTACTGGAGATCCTAAGCGTGGCTGGCTTCTCTTCGACAGAAAATGACATGAGCAAATATGAAATGATCAGCAGTGCTAAGTCGAATGTTAGTCGGTACATTGTGTCGGCCATAGGAAAATCATTCTGAGGACTGCTCCAACGGGTTGCCAATAAAACTCTTTTGGAAGCTACGCCTGCGAAGGCAGCGATTTTTCCGTCGGTTCATTAAAGAAAAAACGCAAACCCGTAAGGGCGGAACAGAGACGCAAGGTTTAAGCAGAGCTTTCTTTGCGATCCTTTGCGATGCTCTGCGTGATGAATTCCCTGGCCGGGCAAACCGGTGGCGATACGCGTATTACCATCTTTCATCTGGCGCTCACCAAAGTTGATCATAACACCGAGGCGCTTGTCTGCCAGGCGTAGATCGGGTAAAATCTGTTTTTTGCGCACTACATTTATTTCTCACGCAAAGAATACGCAGAGAATTTCCTGACGATCCTTTGCGACTTTGTTCCGCCCTTGCGGGATGAATGTTTTTGCTTTTTTGCAATGACTTCGCCTTTGATGCACTACACCAATTCCAGCATCCTGCTAAATCCCCTTTGTCGGCCGTAGGGTCAATGAGCCATCTTCATTGGTTTCTTGCTGGCAGGCCCATCTCACCGGATAGCGCATATCTTTGGCTACCAACTCCGCTTTGAGCTTTAGACCTTTCCAATCTGTGCCTTTTGGCAACATGAACATCGCCTGGCGCACACCGCGCGTCATGGGATAACCGGGATCAAGACAGCCGCTCACGTTGACGCGGCCCTCGTCGCTAAACAGAGTGACGCGCAGCACACCGGGCACACACGCGATGCCGTTGTTCACAAAACCGATCACCAAGCCGGGATATCCCTCCTTCTCAAAATGCCAGATCCAGGCCGGGCGGACGCGATAACCAACGCGGCGCGCAATATGATCGATGTGCTGGGGATATTTTTCATAATATCCCAGGATATTCTTGGCGGCGATGTTGTGCCAGTGCCACAACGACCAATAGTTCGCGCCGATGTCGATGACATGATGGATGATGTTCTCCGTACGCGTGACCCCCTCGTCAATCCTCAAGGCCTCGGGATCAGCCGTGGTCATGCCGACTTCACTGATAGCCGCCACCCACGGCGGCCGGTTGCTGAGCGCTTCAATCTGCTCATTCTCGATGAAAATGGTGTCGGTGCGAATCCAATTGTGCGTGCGCATGGAGCGATCCAGCATTTCCGAGTTCCCCACCTGGCTCCAATCCGGCTGGGTGTTGGTGACCAGCGGCGTCTTGGTCCAAAATTCCAGTTGCGTTTCCCACATCTTTATCCAAGTTTGCTCGGCGATGGCGTTGTCCGGGAACGGATGGCCGGTAAAAGGCCATGTGTGTCCTTCGCCCCAGAAGCCGTACATCATCGTATCCATATATTCTACCAATGGATTGCCGTCCAGCTCCTCGGCCAGCAAGGCATTGAGCTCGCGGAAAGCGGCCTGATAGTCGGGATGATCGTAGCGCGGCATCCGATGTTCCTTCTTATAGCGAGGATTCGCAGGGTCGCCTTTCCATTCACCTTGCAATTTCACATACGGAACTTTTTCCATGAGAAACTCCGGCATGCCCGGCTCCGGAAAATCGGGATTCTCCAGCATGATGCGAAAACCGACGCGCTTGTTGTAACGTTTGGCGTGATCGAAGGTGATTTTCCAGCCTTCGGGAAAATCCAGCTTGCCTGCGCGTTTCTGAATATCGCGCCAGTTGAGGCGAATATAGATCTTCTGCGCGAAGGGCAGTTTGATCAAATCGTCGCAGTACTTTTCCAGAGAATCATTGTGGGTTCGGGGTGGCCAGTAGTCGCCCGAAATGTAGACGGTCAAGCCCATGCCGAAATTGGACACGATATCTTGTGAGGGCGTGGTGGCCATCACCACTTCGCTGCCTGGGAGAAACGCTTCCGGCTCGTATTGGGGGAAAGGTCCCTGATAGAGGCGATCTTTCACCGGCGGGCCGGAGCCGAAGTCGTATTTGTCCCAATTGTGCGCGGGAATGTGAGCACCAGCTTCTTTCGTGCCGATGCTGGCGCCAAGTGCCGCCGCGCCTGCGGTTTGGATAAAGGTCCTTCGTTTCATAAAATATCACCTCTTCTTAACTTGACTATCTCACATTTAAAAACTACACCTCACCCAAAATAACAACACGAAGAACACAGCGCGGTGCAGCCTCAACCAAAAGAAGACTCACGCAGAGCCTCGCAAAGATTCGCAGAGACTTCCGGCCGGCAGAGTCAAGTTAATGATGTCGGCGGAAATATTCACTGAGATGTAAATCTATCGTAGATCGCGTCGAGCAGAGGCGTCCGGCCATCTTTCAAACCGTCTCCCAGCAACGTCCAAATAATCAGTCCGCCGGCATTTTTTTCTTTCACATAGTCCGCTTTGCGGGCGACCGATTCCTCGTCGTCGAATGAAACGAGTATCTGTTGCGATTCGCTCACCAAGTAGGGTGCCTGAGCTTTATTGTCCCAGAACCGTTTAAATAGATCAAAGCGCTCAGCGATTCGAGCATAGGTTACTCCATCATCTGCTGGAAAGATTTCGGTATCGGCGCCGCCATGTGCAGAATAGATTTGGGTGCAGTTGGCATAGGCATGCCCGTAAAAAGCAACACCCAGATTGATTTTTTCAGCGGGCACATGATGCTCATTGTGATAGAGCTTGAATGCGCCGTCCAGACAGCGGGAGGAATCGCCCTGCGCCGGTCCGAAGAGCGCTGAATTATGATTACTCATCTTGCCCCACGGTCCGAAAAGATCGTAAGTCATAATGTTGAGACGATCCAAAATCGCGGTGATCTTTTGGACCTCTATCTCGGGCAAATGGCTGGCGGCTGCGGGCAAGGAGGCGGAGAGCAAATAATATTTGCCTGTTTTTTTTCCAAGTATCTGCAAACTGTCTCTTACGGTTTGCAGCAACAAAGTGAAATTCTGTTTGTCCTGGGGCGTGCCTTTGTGCCGGACGTAACCTGGAAATTCCCAATCCACATCAATGCCATCAAAGGCATAGTCATTGATATGCTCGACACACCCGTGTGCAAATTTGGCGCGTCTCTGCGGATCGGCTGCCACGTGCGGGAAATCATTTGAGTATTCCCAACCGCCAATCGAGAGAACCACCTTGGCGCCGTGGCGATGCGCGAGGTCTACCATTGAACTGTTTGGTTTGATGTTACCGGAGAGAGAATCCATTTCGCCTTTGAGAAGATAGTTGTCGGCCATCGGATCCATCCCAACGATTTCACCAGTTACTAGTGGATAGAAGAAAGCGTATGTCACTACGGTTAGCTTGTCATAAGGTATCGCGTGCGGGTTGAGGCGTTCTCGATTCTTTTGCCATCTCCAGGATGGAAAATAGCCAATGATGTCTTTTTGCTGTCCATAGAGCGGTGGCCAACAAAAAAAGAGAACATGAATCAAAATCCATTTTAGAGGTTTTGCCATTGTCGCCTTTCGACAGATTGTCTCAACTGAATTTTGAAAACGGCACTGTTTAACCACGAAATTCACGAACCACACGAAAACACTTATTCCCTTTTTCGTGTATTTCGTGTAGTTCGTGGTCCTCTAGCTTGTAACAGGCCAATTTACTCAGGAACCGCCTCCAGCAGAAGATTTCGATTGAATGGCGCCGCGAGCTTTGCCGTGGGACCATTCACGGTACCGTAATCCTTTTGATCGGCATAATCCGTCACGCGATAGCGGCGGCTTTCCAAACCGCGAAGCTCCACATCACCGGTCCACTCCCCGGCGTAAAAGGCATAATACATTTTACCATTCTTTTGAATCGCGTGGGTTTCCGGCTTGTCGAAGCCGATATCGTAGAGAGCGCCGAGGTACTGGCCTGCGGGCAACATTTTCTCGTGGTATATTTCGGACCATTTCGCCCACGTGGCTTCGCGTGGTGGCGTCAAGTCAACCTTGGATTTTTTCTTCGCGCCAACCGGCCAGGTGAATTTGGTGCCGATGATGCCGCCGACACCGACGGTCGAGGCAAAATCATCGTGGCCGTCGCTCAGCTCGACGTGATCGCCGTAATATGCAGCGTTCGGCCCCATCAATGCCTTCAATGTTTTGCCCTTCAAGCGGATCTGCCAGGAGCTTTCGGGATCCGAGGATACCGATTGATTCATGAATGGCATCGTGAAGAAGGAAAACGCCGTGCCGCATGGACAGATTTGAACCACGGCATTGGGATTGGCGCTCATCGCGGTTTCATAAATCGCCTTGAAAAACTCCGGTACCTTCTCGACGGATTCTTCGGGATAGGCGTGATGATGCGCTTCGTTATAACACGGCGGTGCGCCGTTCAAGTGCTGGCCGTCGATCTTCAAACCTTCGAATCCCCAGGTTTGCATAAACGTCTGCACGAGTTTTTTGGTGTATTCCTGGACCGGCGAGTAAGCGGGGCACAAATAATAGGCATTCCACCAACTGATATTTTGGCTTGAGCCGTCCTCGTTCAGCAAAAGATATTCGGGATGCTGCTTGATCAAATCCGTGCCCGGATCCACCGCCAGCGGCGACCACCAGAGTTTTGATTTCAAGCCCTGGGCGTTGATCCGTTTCACGAAATCTATCATGTCGGCATCACCACGCGGAAATTTCTTTTTGTCCAGGTACCAATCCCCTTCAGCGTTTTGCCAGCCGTCATCCAGCGTCGCCCACTGGTAGCCAAGCTTCTTGGCCATCGGCAAAGTGTTGACGACTTGATCCATCGTGAAATTGCGCTCATAACCCCACGCACACCATTCAGCTTCATAAGTTGAGAGCGGCGGCTCCTGGAATGCAACGCCCTTCTTGATCATGAGGCGGCGATAATCCACCAGGGTCCGAAAATAATCGCCTTCGTGAACGGCAACGAAGGTTGGAAATGTCTTGAACGAGTCGCCGGGTTTGAGCGTGGTCTTGGTCTTAAACTGGACGCCCAACGTAGCGGAGGATGAATCCGGCATCGTGACCTGAAGCGAAACCAACTTCGGCACGGTTTCGAGATGGCCAACGCCAATCCCCACCTGACGATTCCACACGTCAACCACCGGCGTGCCCCCACCGTAATCGGGCGCATTCATTCCCATGAAGTTCTGTTGCGAGAAGCCTACTTTCAGTGGCAGCACCCAATCCGCCCGGGACTCATACGAGCCGCTTTGATAAGACCAAAACTCAGGATCACCGGGGCCATTCGCAGAAATCATATAGTTGTTGTTCGTCCAGCTCTCAATCATAACCTCTGCTTCACCGGTGTTCGTGTAGGACACCTGGCAAACAGCCATGTTCGGAAAATCATCGTAAAGGGAAACGGCGATTTCTTTTCGCAACGCTGCACCACTGCCGGTGATGATGAATTTATTCCCCTTGCCGATGCCGTCATCGAGGCGTTCTTTCTGAGACTCCTTTAAGGAAAAATCTTTCACCTCATTACCGGAAATAACGACAAACTCGCTGGGTGAATATCCTCCAATTTCCACGGATCGATCGCCCAATTTTGCCATAACTTTGCTGTGCAGCTTGCCGTCAAAGAGGAGTTGAATGTTCTTGCCATCCACGGTCACGGTGGATTTTTGTGTGCTGCATGCTTGCACGAGAAGTCCCAGCACACACATGGTTGTCAACACCTCAGGTGTTTTAGATTTGCAGAATCTAAGCATGGCCTTCCTCCACTCGTTGAAAAACTACGCCAGAGACAAACTTCGATATCATTTCTGCCAGGCTGTCGGGAACGTTTTTTCAGCATTCAAACGATAAATCTTCTCAACCACCTTCTTTGGCAGGGCCAATCCCTGAAATGAATGGTCCAACTGCGGCACGGTCATGATCGAATCCATATTGAGATACTTCCAATCCGCCAGCCATTTTTCGTGCGCTTCCTTTTTGAATTCTTCGGGATTCGCCTCCGGCGCCTGGGTCAAATCCGTGGCGTACAAGATGCGCTCCTGATATTTCACCAGAAAGCTGCGAACTTTCTCACGATCGCGACTCGATTGATACTGGATTTGTCCCATACGCGCTGCCATGTCCACCACCGCATTCAGAAAACGGTCAAGAAATATTGCCAGCTCGTCCATGCCAATATTCTTCCAGGTTTTGACTGCGACCGCCCCCTGGGCGATGGCCTCATCCAAATGGCGAAGGGTTTTAACTTGCCAGTTGGATTCA
This sequence comes from bacterium, assembly GCA_050732395.1. GTDB lineage: Bacteria > Zhuqueibacterota > Zhuqueibacteria > Zhuqueibacterales > Zhuqueibacteraceae > JBIOXB01. The sequence continues at coordinate 446 of JBOHQX010000391.1, read as the reverse complement.
TTCCAGCCCTGCATGAGGAAGGTGGCCGCGAAGGCGATGCGATCAGGATGTGCCTGCTCATGTGAGACCGCAAGCCCAAGCTGTTCAGCGGCCGGCGGAAAGTCGGGATAGTCGACGTTGATGGTCAGCAGCTTGAAGTTATCCGCCTGCGCTTGCTCCATGAGAGCAGTGCCGGCAGAATTGACGTGCACATGGCTATCGATCTTCTCAAGACGATGGAAATCGTTCATGGTGAAATGGCCATCGCCGCAGGCAGCTAGTAACAACAACAGTGGCGGCGACAGGCAGCAGAGCACTTTTTTCATCGAAGCCTTTCCGTGATTACATGAGTGAAAAGTCCGAGTATGTCATGCAGAAGGCATCTTGGTAGATTCGGCACCTAGGCCTGAAATCGGCACTGTGCCCGAGTCAACCAAGATCCCTGCGGGATGACATTTCAGGGTTTT
>JBOHQX010000390.1:0-15946 GCA_050732395.1 bacterium | reverse complement strand
GCTCAAAAAAGAAGAGTAAACGGATGAAGCGGATTGAACGGATAGTGATTCTGCAAAACAAGTTTTAGAAATCCGCTTTATCCGTTCAATCCGCTTACAGGAAATAGGAGCTGAATAGTTACCATTTTTTAAGGCAGAGGCGGCGGAAATTGAGAATTTGGAAACGGCAATCGGTGAGCTGGAATCGGGCTTGTCCGAAGCTGTTGAATCGGCGCAGGAAGTTCTCGAATACGAAGCCGAGGAAAATAGAAACTTTTTTTGAAACCTTGCTACCTCAACCTCTTGCAATAAATCACCCGATCATCCCCCACCGCATAAAAATCCGGGATGCGGGCAATTTCGCGATAGCGGTTCTTGAGATAGAAATGGTGCGTCGGCAGGTAGTTGGGTTGAGAGGAAGTTTCGATCATCATCAAGCGGCCCTGTTCATGGCGCGCTTCGGATTCGACAAAGGCAAGCAGTAAGTCGCCGACGCCCTGGCGTTGCCGTTCCGGGTCAACGGCAATCCAATACAGATCGTAGGTGCCCTGGGTCATGGGCGTAGGGCCGTAGCACACGTAGCCGGCGACTCGATGCGAATCATCAACCGCGGAAAACAGGCGATAGTCCTTTTGCTGCGGTTGATTCAAATACATGTCAATCAACTCGAGCGCAACGTCAATCTCAACCGGCGTGAACCGGTTGGTGGCTTGCAGTATGTTCGCGATGGGCTGCCGATCTCCGCGTTGCAGGGTGCGAACAAGCATGGGCTTCTCCTCTTTGCAGCGCACACGCCACGATTTCTCCAATCGCCTGGGTGTAAGTCCGGCCGGAAGCCATCACCGAGCGTGCGAAGCCGGCGTCGGACGAGAGATCGGGGTTGCAGTTGACTTCGACAATATAAGGTTGGCTGTTGGGCGAGAGCCGAAAGTCGACGCGCGCATAATCGCGGCAGCCCAAATGCCGAAAGGCGGCGATCGCGGTTTTCTGGACTCGCAACGTCGTTTCTTCATCCAGCAGCGCCGGGCATTCGGCACCGACCCAGTGAAATTCCGGGCTGCTTTCCATCCATTTCACGTTGTAAGAACAAATGCGGGGCTGGCCTTCGGGCACCAACGGAAAGGTGATTTCCGAAATGGGCAATGCTTCCGGCAGTCGATCGCCGATAATCGCGATGTTCAGCTCGCGGCCGTCGATGTATTCCTCCACCAGTGCGGGCTGGTGATAGTTTTGAATCACCCAGGCCACACGCCGGCGCAAGTCAGCAAGATTGTGCACGACGGAATCGACGTCAATGCCCAGGCTCGCGTCTTCGTTCGCGGGCTTGACGATAACGGGATAACGCAAGCGACAGCGGCCCGGCACCTCGCTGCACAGCATGCCGCGCGGCACCGGCAAATGTACTTGATCCAGCAGCATTTTCGTCGTCCATTTGTCGCCGCTGAGAATCAAGGCCGGCGCCGCGCTGCCCGTGTACGGAAAGCCGAGCAGCTCGTACATGCACGGCAGGTGCTGGTGATAACGGCTCTCGCCCTGCCAGCCTTCGACCAGGTTGAAGATCGCATCGGGCTTGAAGCGCGTCAAACGCTCCATAAAAGCGGGCACCGACTTTTGCAAAGGCACCACTGCCGCTTCATAATCCAGCTCGTGTAACGCGCTGCGTACGGCATTGACCTGGCTCAGGACGTCCACTTCGGAGATGAAATCAATATCGCGCCCGCGCTGCTCGCGTTCGGGCGCGTTGTAAGCTATCAGAATTCTCTTTCCGCTCATTTACTCCTCTTTAATTCTGCGCCATGCCCAAGCGGCTGCAGGCGGCACTAATGATGGACTGAATCAGTTCGTCAAAAGTCATTCCTGCAGTATAGGCCGCTTTCGGATAACACGAATGGACGCTCGGGTCTTTGATCAAGCCCGGCAGCGGATTCAATTCCAGAATATTGGGCTCGCCCTCGGCATCCATGCGCACGTCGATGCGGCAGAGATCGCGGCAACCCAGAACGTTGAAGGCTTTCTTGCAAAGCGCTTCGATTTTGCCTTGCAATTCGTCATCGACCGGCGCCGGGCATTTGTAAATCTCGAGCTGACTATCGGCGGAATCCCATAACCATTTGGCTTCATAAGAATACACCGGCGGGGCGTCGGCGGGCAAGCAAGCAAATGAAATTTCTACGATCGGCAGCATGCGCAGGGTGGCGCCGTTGCCCAGCATGGCCACGGTGAATTCGCGGCCGGGCATGAATTCTTCTATAATCGCCGGTTGATTGTAGGTGTGCCATACTTTTTCCACCGTCTTTTTCAATGCCGGGCGATCATTGACGAGGGCATCCATCCAAATGCCTTTGCTGGAACCTTCGCTGATCGGCTTCACGAACATGGGATAGTCCATGTGACGCAGTTGGCCGTTCAGGGGCCATGCTTTGAGGACGGAGAATTTCGCCGTCGGCACGCGATGATACTTCAGAATTTCTTTGGCGCGCGATTTGTCCAGACACAGGCCGAGCGTCAAGGGATCCGAGCCGGTGTACGGAATGCGCAGCATTTCCAGCATCGCAGGTATCAATGATTCGCGTGACACGCCGTGATAGCCCTCGGCGATGTTGAACACCAGATCCGGTCGCGTGTCGCGCAGTTTTTCATAGGCGCCGGCGTTCGCTTCAATGGGAATGACTTCGTGATACTTGCCGATGGTCGTGATCAGATCATTCACGGTCTGCTCGTCATCCCATTCGGCAAAGTTGTCCAAGCCGCTCATGCCGGGAGCGGTTGTCAGCGATAAGTCCGGATCGTCTTCTTCCGGGTGCGCCGAAGCTCTTCTCATATTGAAAGTCAGTCCGATACGCATGGTAAAATCTCCTCACATGATTCGATAAATGGTTATGAATGCCGCCGGCATTTGCCGGCGATGATTTCAGAAACTCCAAGCTTGAGCATCGCGAGAATAGTCCGGCTATGGCAGCCGCAGCTACCGGTGCAGTAACAACGCATAGATTGCACATTTTGGCGAATGTGCTGGAAAGAGCCTTTCATAGCGCGGCAAATCCTGATGCCAAGGGCAAAGTATTTCTCACACCGGAGACACTCGCTTGAAATGAGCAGACAAATTTGTGTTTAGGGAAAAGAATCGGATCGGGCGGAGCAAAACAGGCAGGTAGTTATCGTACCCCTCCCACGGGCATGAAAGCGTTACAAGGTTTTTGTTACTACTCGGAGGCTCGCCGTTTTCACCGGTCGCCAACACGGCTGAGGCATACATAAAAGAGTCACTCACTTAAGTTCAACATGCGTTTAAAAAACGTGCGCAATAAACAAACTTTTTCATGAAAATGCAAGAGATAATTCACAAATTTTGCCTAAAGGTGAAAATTTTTTGAGTGCGGTGAGGGCGTAGGGCAGAGGGCAACAGCCCTGGCGACCAAGAGGTATTTTCCAGGCATTTGTTGCAATTGGTTCCCAAATTTGTTAGGATACTTTCCCTAGGTGTGAATTTCATGCAGACCCGTTCAACTGAAGGAGAGCGTTGATGAGATTGGGATCTTCCTTTATGATCTGCTTTTCGATATTTATCAGCGGCTGCCAAGAGCGGCCGGGCGCTTTGGAGAAGTATGGCGCGGCGCTTTCATTGCGTGATGAAACCAAAGTTTCAGTGATTTTGTCCGAGCCGGAGAATTTTCTGGGCAAGAAAGTTCTGATTCGCGGTGAGATCTCGGATGTTTGTGCGATGGCAGGATGCTGGCTGGAAGTGGCAGGCGACCGGCCCAAGGAAAAGATCAAGGTGAAGGTCGACGACGGCGAAATCGTCTTTCCTGTGTCGGCGAAGCGCAAAAATGCGCGCGTGGAAGGGGAGGTCTATAAAATCGAGCTTTCAGCAGAACAGGCGCGGAGCTATCTCGCGCATTTGGCCGAAGAAAAAGGCGCAACCTCTGAAGACAGCAGCGTGACCGGGCCGATGTTGATTTATCAAATAAAAGGCCTCGGTGCTGAAATCAGCCAATGAAATGAGCGAATCTCGCGAATCAATATCCCCGCTGAACGTTTGCAATCGTCCCACGCGCTTACACGTTTCTCATGGTAGATGGATTATCGGGTTGCCGGCAGTCCCGCAACCAAAGCTTTCTGCAAATCAGACACGCACTTTTGCAGGCTGGCAGCGATAGCCTCAACCACTGCGGCGGGGATTTTTTTTGCCACGGGTGTTTCCGCTTGTAAAACCTCCTGCCATACCAGGCGCCGCGAGACCGGCTCGTAGACTTGAATGGACAGCGCCACCCTTCCAAACCACTGCTCACCCTGATCCCATTCTTCAAACGCCAGCACGCGGCCAGAGATAGTATAATTCACTTGATTTTCAGCCGGGTACGCGACGACTTCACGACAACAAGAGGAGGCGCGCAACTGCTTCAAGATTTCGTCAGTCACCAAGGTACGCGGCACGGCTGCCCAGCGGCGATAATGATAGTATTTTACTTCGAACGGCGAATCGCGGTAAATAATGCGATCATCATCATACATCGTTTCCGCACTGAATTTTTCCACTCCCAAGACAATATCCAGCGCCGGCGTATGGTGATTTTCAGACTCGAGCGGTGGGGTATTCCAATTGGAAACGGTGTAATAAAATGTCTCCGGCACACCGCCGCAGGAGGGGAGCAAAGAGCAAATAGAAAACAGCAAACAGCAAGTGGCTAGGGCTCTGGTTGGTCTTGTGGTCTTGTTCACCGGTGGCTCGTCCTTTTATTCATTCTACTGAAGAAAGAGATTTGATCAGTGCATCCGAATGACAGGCAGCAAATGGGCCGCAACCCATTTTCCCTAGGGTAACCTTCGTTCCTCTGGGGCGGATTTGCGGATCAGGTTCCACGGCCGTTCCTTGATGGTGCGGCTGAATTGTTCGAGATTCTGGGAGGCGCTTTCGAAATTCGCCATCGTTTCCTGCAGCGTGCTGCTATTCGAGGAGACGAGCTGATTTAGTTGCCCCATGGTCTGATTGAGCGTGCGCAACACGGAGTCGGCGCGCGTCATGGTTTGATTCATGCGTGCGAACATGGTTTGAAGATTCGCGGTATTATCGCCCATCGCGTGATCGAGCTTTACGCTCAGGCTTTGCATCTGCAGGGTGAGCGCATTGAGATTCGCAATCATGCCGCCAATATCGTCCGCATTCACGGAGACGAGCGTGTCGGTGTGTGCGAGAATATTGTTGAAGCGGCGGCGGTTTTCATCGCTGAGCAGATCATTCGTGCGCTCCAGCAACAGTGTCATCTGGTCGCTGACGTTCATCAACGGCTCGCTCATGCGCGAGAACGAGGGCACGTCGCGCGAGCTCAGGGTACCGCCCGGAGGCAGTAATTCGTCCGTGGACACGCCCGGCGTAATTTCGATATAATACTCGCCCATCAGCGAAATCGAGGTAATGAGGGCTTCGGAGCTTTTGCGCACCGGCGTGCGCGAATCGACGGACAACACCACCTCGAGCTTGCTGTTGTCGTCGGGTGCGAGATACAGATCGGTCACCGTTCCGACGAGAAAACCACCGTACCGGACCATGGAGCCGGCTTCAATGCCGCCGATGTATGCGAAACGCGCCTTGTACTCGTTTTCCGTCTTGCGCCAATCCACTTTGGTGATGGTCACCAGAAAGATCACCAGCACAATAAGGCTGCCGACGACCAGCAATCCTGCTTTGATTTCGCGCGAGTGATACTGCATAGTTCAGTCTTGCCTCGGATGCTTGAGTTCTTGTATGCAGCCAATGGATAGCATCGAAGATAGAAGATGGAGGATCGAGGATTGCAAATGATCAACTACGAACCCTTCCATCTACTATCTTCTATTTACGATCTTCTATCTACGATTCTATCTACAATTCTATCCATTGGCGTTTTTACCAGTATGGGGCATACTGGCATTCGGATTTTCAGTCAGTGCTGAGCTCTCGTTCTATCCGCTCCGCTCCCCGACCAGATTGTTCAGATACCGTTCACGATCAATTTCTTCGGCATCCGCCTCACGATGCAAAAACTGTTGGACTAAAGGATTGGCGCTCGCCTGCAGTTCCTGAGGCGTGCCGAGCGTCACGACCTGGCCGTCATGGAGCATAGCGATACGATCGGCGATCGTGAAGACCGAGGCCAGCTCGTGGGTGACGACGACGATCGTCATTTTAAACGCTTTTTTCAGCTTGAGAATGAGCTGATCGATGCCCATAGCGACCACCGGATCGAGGCCGGCAGAAGGCTCGTCGCAAAACAGAATCTCAGGGTCCATCGCAATCGCGCGCGCCAGGCCGGCGCGTTTTTTCATACCTCCGCTCAATTGCGACGGCATAAAGCCTTCGAAGCCCGACAAGCCCACTTGTTCCAGCTTCATACGCGCCATGATGTCGATCGTCGACTTTTCCAGAGCGGTATGCTCGCGCAGCGGCAGCGCGACGTTTTCAGCGACGGTCATGGAATTGAACAACGCCGCGCTTTGAAACAGCATCCCGAGCTTGCGCCGCACCGGCGCGAGCTCTTCTTCGGGCATGCCGGTAATGTCATAGCCTTTGATGATGATCTGCCCCGAGGTGGGCGTGTCCAATCCGACGAGATGGCGCAGCAGTGTGCTCTTGCCGCAGCCCGATCGCCCCAGGATCACCATCGTTTCCCCGTGGCTGATATCCAGATTGATCCCCTGCAGAATCGGGCGGTGGTCATAGTGGGTGACGAGTTGGCGGATGGAGATGACTGCATCTTCGGGTTGAGAGAGTGGGCCGGATTCAGAAATCAGAGGCGTGGACATGATGCGTCAAAATGCCGAATAGAATAACGCGGTGAAGAAAACGTCTGCAGCAATGATCAAAAAAATCGAAGTCACCACCGAAGAGGTCGTCGATTTACCCACGCCCTCGGCGCCGCCGGCGGTGCCAATGCCTTGATAACAGCCGACGATGGCCACAATCAAGGCAAAAAACCAGCTCTTGACCAATCCGGTGATCAAATCTTTCAACACCAGGGCGGAAGCGGTTTGATTCAAATAGCGCGTACTGCTGAATTCCATGGTGGAAATCGACAGCAGATAACCGCCGAAAATACCGATCGCGTCGGCGAGGATCGTTAAACACGGCAGGACGATCAACAGTGCGACCACGCGCGGCACAAAGAGAAAATTGACGGGGCTGAGCCCCATCGTGCGAAGCGCGTCAATCTCTTCACCCACTTTCATGGTGCCGATTTCTGCGGCGATGGCGGAGCCGCTGCGGCCGGCAATGACGATGGCGGTCAATAACGGACCCAATTCGCGAATGATCGAAACCGCGACCAAATCGGCCACAAAAATGGTGGCGCCGAAACGCTTGAGCTGATACGCCGATTGCATCGCCAAAATCAGGCCGACAAAAAAGGCGATGGTGCAAACGATAGGAATGGAGTCGTAGCCGATGCGCACCATTTGCTCGAGCGTGCTGCGCACGCGCAATTTGCCGCCGCGCAACGGGGCGACCAGGGCTTCCAGCAAAGTCTCGATACTCAAACGCGCCATACGATCGAGGTGCACCAGGAAGCGGATCGTCTGGCGGCCAAGGTAACCCAGAAAAATCGTCATGCTCAAATGCTGCAGTGGTCGTTTTTGTCAACCTGAAATCGTGGATACGCCGGGCCCCGATTCAATGATTTTTCGCCTGGCTTTTCAGCGCGGCTTCTTCGGTCGGGTAGATTTGAAAAACCTTGTCGAGCCGGCTGAGCTCGAATACTTCACGCACCGCCGCTGTCAATCCGAAGAGCTTGAGCTCGCCTTTGTATTTTCCGATTTGCTGCAAGCCTTCCACCAGCGTTGCAATTCCCGAGCTGTCCATATAACCGACGGCCTGCAAATCGACCGCGATCGCCGGTACTTTGCGCTCGGTCAGGCCGATGATCACTTTACGCACTTCCGGCGACGAATATAAATCGACGTCGCCGCTGATGCTCACAATCGACACTTCGTCCTTTTCACGCGTTACGATTTCCAGCATGAACACTCCTATTATATTTGGTCAGGGTCAAGCGGTTGCCTCGCTCGAGATTGGTGTATGAGACGGAATCCATCGTGCTGCGAATCAAGTGCACGCCCAGGCCGCCGGGGCGGACGTCGTTCAGGTCTCGCGGCTTGATGAAATCTTCATCGGCCTTTTTGCCGAAATCACGTAACATGATCTGAATGCCGTTTTCGAGCAAGCGTGCAGTGATGATGATGAGCTGATCGGTCTTGCCGTCGTAAGCGTAGCGAATGATGTTGGAGCAGGCTTCGTCCACCGCGATCATGGTTTGATTGCGCTGTTCCGCGCTGAAGCCGATGAGATCGCACAGATGCGCGATGCCCGCGCGCACGATCTTCAGCATTTTGGGATCGCTCGAGAGGCGGAACTGCACGGTTTCGACCACGCGCGGCGGCGCGAGCACGGCGCTGTTGCCGGCGTTCGATTCTGGCGAGGCTGATTTCATGCTTTGGCGTCCCAGCGCAAAGCAATGATCGTCAAATCATCGTGTGGGGGCATACCTTCGGTGAAGTGTTGAATATCTTGCACCACGAAATCCACCAACTCTTGCGGCGAGGGCCAGGGCCGCATCAAGCTTGCGCCCAAGTGTTCCATCGAGTATTGCTTGCCGGCGCGATTCTTCGCTTCCACGATGCCGTCGGTGAATGCGACGAGATAGTCGCCGGGCGACAATTCCAAATCTCTCGGAATAAAACGCGATTCCTGCATGATGCCGAGCGGTGCGCCGCCGCCGGCGCCGACGAATGCCCCCTCTTTGCCTTGCGCGCGCAACCAATACAGAGGGAGATGTCCGCCGCTGGCATAGCTTACCCGGCCCGAGGGCAGATCCAGCAAAGCATATTGCAGCGTGACGAACATGCCGCGCCGGCCGCGTTCGACCAAAATTTCGTTGATGGTTTGCAGCACGGACGCGGGCTCGCCGTCATTTTTTGAATGAATGCGCAAATCGCTCAGCAGGCGCGCCATGTACAATGCCGCTGGCACACCCTTGCCGGATACGTCCCCGATGACCATGCTGACCGTGTCCTGATCGAGCTCCATGAAATCGAAGAAATCACCGCCGATTTGCGTCGCGGGCAGCGAGCGTGCGGCGACGCGAAAACGATGCAGCGGATCGACCGGAAAGCGTTGCGGCAGAAAACTGTCAAGAATCGTGCGCGCCGCTTCGAGCTGCTGGTCGAGCTTTTGTTTTTCCAGCAAGGTGCGGTGCATGCGCGCGTTGTCGATGGCAAGCGCGACCTGGCGGCAGAAAGTGGAGAAGAGCTCCAGCTCGTCTTGCGTGAATGACCTGCCGTGCAGGGGATTGATGACCTCGGCCACGCCGATAATGCGGTTTTTCACTTTCAAAGGCGCGGCAATGATCGAGCGCGTCTTGAAGCCGGTTTCTTCGTCGCTTCTGCGCGAGAAGCGCGGGTCTTTGCTCACGTCGGGCACGATCAACGGCTGGCCGTTTTGTGCGACCCAGCCGGCAATGCCTTCGCCCAGCCGCAATTGGATTTTCTGTTTGATTTGATCACCCACCTCGCCGAGCGCCACCTCCCATTCCAGCATACCGGTTTTTTCGTTGATCAGCATCACCGAGCTGGCTTCGGCCTCCATCACGGCCTGAGCCTTTTCCATCACCAGGCTCAAGACGCTATCGAGGTCGAGCGTGCTGTTGACGATAATGCTGACTTCGATCAGGCTCGAGAGATTGGAGACTCTTGTTTTCAGCGTCGTAATTTCTTCGGCGACGCTCAACGTGGCCGGTTCCGGCGCTGTTTTGAGGTTTGTCATGTTCTGTTAGTGGGCATCCAGCCAGTTCTCTCCAACACCGATGTCGATTTTGACCGGTACTTCGAGCCGAACGGCTCCGCCCATTTCTGCACGCACGATTTTTTCCAAGGTCTGCAGCTCCTTTTCCGGCGCTTCGAACACCAGCTCGTCGTGCACTTGCAGCAGCATACGCGCCTGCAGTTTTTCTTCCCGCAGGCGGTGATGGATGTTGATCATCGCGATTTTGATCATATCCGCGGCAGTGCCTTGAATGGGCGTATTGATGGCCGTGCGCTCGGCCGCTTCGCGCACGCGTTGGTTTTCACTATTGATGTCCGGCAAGATACGCCGGCGATTGAACATCGTGGTTACGAAGCCGTTCTTGTGCGCGTCCGCGATCGTGCCCGCCATGTATTGATTCACGCCGGGAAATTGCACGAAATAATTCGCGATGAAATTGTGCCCTTCATCCACGGAAATGCCCAGACGCTTGCTCAAGCCGTAGGCGCCCATGCCGTAGATGATGCCGAAATTGATTTCCTTCGCGCGGCGGCGAATGTCCGGCGTCATGTCCTCAACCGGAACGGTGAAAACGCGGCTGGCAGTCGCGGTGTGTATATCTTCATCGTTGCGAAACGCCGCGATCATGTTCGCGTCCTGGGAAAGGTGCGCGACGATGCGCAATTCGATTTGCGAATAGTCTGCGTCCAGCAGTTGCCAGCCCTTTTGGCGCGGAACGAAGGCGCGGCGGATGCGCCGGCCGAGTTCGGTTCGAATCGGAATGTTTTGCAAATTGGGGTCGCTCGAGGACAAGCGCCCGGTGGCGGCGACGGTTTGGTTGAAGCTGGTGTGCAAACGGCGGCTGTGCGGGTTCACCATCGCGGGCAGTGCCTCGACGTAGGTGGATTGCAGCTTGGCCAGCTCGCGATACTCGATCAGCTTCTTGGGCAGCGCGTGATAATTTGCCAACTCTTCCAAAACATCGGCATCCGTGGAATAGCCGGTCTTGGTGCGGCGCCTGCGCGGCAATTTCAGTTTTTCGAAGAGAATCTTGGCGAGCTGTGGCGGCGAGTTGAGATTGAACTCCTCCCCGGCGAGCTCATAAATTTCCGCCACCAATTGCCCCAGGGCAGCCTCCAATTCGGCCGACATTTTTTGCAGATACGCCAAATCGAGAGTGATGCCTTCCCATTCCATATCGCGCAAGACTGCGACCAGGGGCATTTCGATTTTTTCATAGAGCTCGAACAAGCCGCCTTTGTGCAAACGCGGCTCGAAGAGGCGATACAGTCGATAAGTGAAATCGGCGTCTTCGCTGGCATAGCGCGCCACTTCCGCCACGGCGACGTCGCGCATGCTTTTTTGTTTCTTGCCCGAGCCGATCAGGTCGCTGGTCGGGATTTTGGTGTAATTAAAATGCTCGAGACATAAGGCATCGAGATTGTGCTGGCGCGTGCCGGGGTTCAACACATAGCTGGCGACCATGGTGTCGAAATCCACGCCGTGCATTTCCACGCCATAGCGCCTCATCACGAGCTGGTCGTATTTCGAATTCTGGCCGCATTTTTTTACGCGCCCGTCCTCCAACACCGGCTGAAAGATTTTTTTGAGTGATATTTCTTGTTTGACCGTCCCGTCTGCCAGATAGAAATCGCTCAAATCATTCGCATGTGGCGGCGCGGCCACCGGTACGTAGCTGCCCTGGCCTTCTTCCCAGGAAAAGCTCATGCCCACCAATTCCGCACGCAACGGATCGGCGGCCGTGGTCTCCGTATCGAACGCAAAGCACGGCAGCGTTGATAATTTCTGTACGAGCTTCTCGATTTTTTCCGGTTGGTCGAGCAATTGATATTCCGATGCGACCATTTGGGCGGAAGCGGTGAAACGCGGGAGCAGGCTGTTGAATTCCAACTCACGGCTGAGGGCGGCGGCGCGCTGATGATCGATTTTGCCCAGGTGCAAATCCAGCGGAGAAATGGAGAGGGGCACGGAGGTGTCCAAAGTCACCAGCTTTTTGGACAGGCGCGCCTGCTCGGCGTGATTTTTCAGGCTCTCCCGCAAGGCCGCGCGTTTCACCTGCTCGGCATGGATGAGCAATTGTTCCAAATTGTCGAATTGTGACAAAAGCTCAACGGCAGTTTTCTCCCCGACCTTTGGCACGCCCGGGACGTTGTCGGAGGTGTCACCCAGCAAGGCGAGATAGTCCGTGATTTGCCGCGGCGGCACGCCGAATTTTTCTTGTACCGCGGCGGCGTTCATAATTTGCGCTTCGCCGTTCTTGCCGGTATTGTACACAAAGATGCGGTCGTTCACGAGCTGCATCAGGTCCTTGTCACCGGAAAAGAGGTAAGCCGTCACGCCTTTTTTCGCGGCCTGGAGTGCCAGCGTGCCGATGACGTCATCGGCTTCATAGCCGGGCGCTTCCACGATCGGCACGCCCAAAACCGCACAAAAATCGCGAATTTTAGGAAGTTGGCCGTGCAATTCCGGCGGCATCTTTTGCCGTGTGGCTTTGTATGGAGTGTAAAGCTGATGCCGAAACGTGGGTTGGGGCGTGTCGAATACCGCCGCGAGGTGCGAGGGCTGCTCGGCGTCAATGAGCTGCAAGAGCGCACGCACGAAACCGAAAATCGCGCTGGTAGGCTCGCCGCGCGAGCTGGTCAGCGGATTGCGAATGAAGGCAAAGTGAGAACGATACGCGAGCGCGTAGCCGTCGATCAAAAAAAGCTTGAGGGTGGAAGCCGGCTGTTGTGATGTGCGAGGCATGTTTTGAATGTAACTTAAAATCCCAGAAAAGTCAATGTGGAAGTCCGGAGAAATTCGTTTGACAATCAACGGGGAATTCTGTATCGTTGCCGTGTTTTGAGCATCGCCTCGGTTGATTGCCTCCGCGCAACAAACGGACGTTATCCGATGACTGGAAGGCCCAAGCTTATGGAGACAGAAATGAACAACCCCGTTCCCCAACAAATCAACCTCGAGCTCGGTGAAAAAGAGGCGGAAGGAATCTATGCGAATTTCGCCATCATCAATCATACTCCGGCGGAATTCGTGCTCGATTTCGCGCGCATTTTTCCAGGCGTGCCAAAAGCGAAGATTCAAACGCGCATCATCATGACGCCGCAGCACGCCAAATCTTTGGCGCGCGCCCTGCAGGAAAATATTGAAAAATACGAGGTCTCGTTCGGCGAGATCAAGGTTTTTGGCGAGCAAAAAGCGCGCGAGTTCGGCTTTCAACCGCCGAACGAAACGCCCGAGCCTTCGCGCACGTGAGACGCTTCGTTCGTCAATCGAAAATCGCAAATCTACTATCGAAGAAACTTGTCATGCAGGAGGCATCTTTTTCAGCACAAGCACCGTGCTCAATATCAAAAAGATCCTTCCAGGATGACATTATAGTAATATTGACCGTACTAACTCTGCCAACCGGAGTTGGAAGCTGAATAACTACAATCAATCTTTGAATATTTTAAGGAGGTTTCTCATGAGATCCACCTCTCGTATGTTGCAAAACGCCCTATTGGCGTTTACAACTTTCACGTTCGTCATGTGTGCCAAGCCGGAAAAGAAGGCAGAAGAAGCGCCCAGTGTGGCCGCGAGCAATGCCACGGCCATGGAACAAACCGCGAGCAATCGCGGCACCGCCAGCGCGACCTTCGGCGAAAAGAGCGTCAGCATCAATTATGGCCGGCCGCAATTGCAGGGGCGCGACGTGCTCGCGATGGCGACCGACGGCATGGTCTGGCGCATGGGCATGAACGAAGCCACGGAAATCAAAACAGACGCCGATCTTAAATTCGGCGAAACCATGATTCCGGCCGGGCAATACTCTTTGTGGATGAAAAAGACCGGCAGCGACAAGTGGGACCTCGTTTTCAATAAGAAAACCGGCATTTGGGGCCACGAGCATCCGGCGGCGGACGACTTGGCTTCGGTGCCGATGACCACTGTGGGGCTGCCGCAATCGGTGGAGGCTTTCACGGTTGAAGTGAAAGCTCAGGACGCAGCGAACGGCAGCATCACTGCGATGTGGGCGACCACGGCGTTGTCGGCGGCTTTCACCGTGCAAGCCGCGCAGGGGATGTAAGGCGAGGTGGGGTTCTTGAGAATTGATGCAAACGCATTTTTCAACACAGAGAGCACGGAGTACCACGATGAAAAAACCCAATGGATGTTTTATCCGTTGGGTTTTTTCATCCGTTGGAGATTGTTTTTGAACCCGTTTGGCTACGGCCACCTAACTTGACAATGTTAAGTTAAATTCGCGCCATCTCAATCTGCCATGCTGTAAGCATCTTCCCTAGGTTTTGGTGCGGCCCTCTTGGGAGGATCCCTACGGAATGACAGGGAATGGAGGCTCTGAAGGCTAACTTAACATTGTCAAGCTAATATGACAACGTTAAGTTCGATATTTTGCGCCAACCTCTCTATTGTCATTTCAGGACGAACCTTTTTAAGCACTGAAATGGCGTTTCATTTAGGCCTTGTGCCAAGCGCTCAAAAAGTTTCCTGCTGAATGACAATAGGAGGAGTGTGGCCAACTTAACGTTGTAGTACCAACAGGATGCTAAAAAAAGTCTCAAACTGGCCTGATTTGTCATCCCGCGAAAGCGCGAATCCATGATGCTATCAGTTTTTCAGCATCCTGTTAGGGGCCCTTGGTACTCATCCGCTCTCGCCCTCAGGTCGTCCTTCCCAGGATTTTATCCAAAATCAAACTCGTCTCCGCCGCGCTGCGGGCGTCGGATGGCACTTCGGCGCCGTAGCAGAGATGATTCACGACCATCTGAATGAACGGTTGCTGCACGTGGTCCGGCGGGCGGAATGGATAAGTCTCGCGACCGGCGGCGCGCGTGTTGACCGTGTATGCGCCTTCTTCAAAAACGCTGAATTCGATTTCGCCGCGCTCACCGCTGATGATCACCCAGTCTTCCGACTTTTCAGCGTCAAAATCCCACAGCAGATCGCCGGAAACATGGTCGCCAATACGAACGCTTGCACCCACGCGCTTTTCGACGTTGAACGGACCCATTCCCCACTCGATCTCGCGGCGCTGCACTTCCCAGCTCAAATCGCTCAACAAGAATTGAATAATGTTCACGGCGTGGCTGCCGAGATCCAAGAGCAACCCGCCGCCGGCGATCTCGGGCACGAAGCGCCAGGGCACATTGTGCGCATCAATGGCCGTGGCCTGCCGGCGATAGCGCAATTGCACGCGCTCGACGCTGC
This sequence comes from bacterium, assembly GCA_050732395.1. GTDB lineage: Bacteria > Zhuqueibacterota > Zhuqueibacteria > Zhuqueibacterales > Zhuqueibacteraceae > JBIOXB01. The sequence goes on along the minus strand of JBOHQX010000390.1, from coordinate 969 downwards.
CGATGCTGCCGCTCATCAAAATGCTGCGCAAATGTTGAAATTTGGGAAAGCCCCGCCGGTAGTAAGCTACGAACAATGGCACGCCCACCTTTTCGAACGCGCGTATGATTTCCAGGCACTCGGCATAATTGCGCGCCATCGGCTTTTCGACCACGGCCGGCTTTTTAGCCTCGGCCGCGAGCAGCGCATAATGCAGATGGGTGTCCGGCGGCGTGGAAATCGCAACGGCGGTCACACGCGGATCATGAATCAATTCCAACGCATTGGTGGTCCAGCGCGGCACGCGATGACGGCGCGCATAGTCGGCGCATTTTTCCGCATTGCGCCGCATCACGATCTCGAGGCTGCTGTTGGAGGCCTTTTGAAAAGCCGGGCCGCTCTTTTTTTCGGTGACGTCGCCGCAGCCGATAATGCCCCAGCGCACGGTCTTTCGCGCGCTCACTTCGCGCCGCAAAGCATAAACTGTCATGGGACCTACTCCTCGTACTTCGACCTGATGATGCGCGCTGAACAAACCGCGCCGCGACCACGGCAGTTGGGTATAAAAACTTTCACCGACGACGATCGGAACATTCAATGCTTTCGTCAACGCCTCGAAACGCGAAGCGAGATTCACGGGCTGGCCGAGCACGGTGAACTGCCGCTTGCGCGCGTTGCCGACGTTGCCGCAGAAAACCGTGCCGAAATTCAAGCCGCTGCCCAATGCAATCGGCTTGCCGCGAAAGGAAAAGCGCTGCGCGGCGGCGTGCATTTCGAGCGCGCAATCCAAGGCGCGCACCGCCAAATCTGAGCGCGCTTCATCGAAGCCCCAGACCGCCATGACGTTGTCGCCGATAAATTTATCGATCATGCCGCCATGCGTGTGAATGATCTCGATCATGGCATCGAGATACAGGCCGAGCTCGTTGACGATTTCTTCCGGCGCAGCCTCCAGCGAAAGCGAAGTGTAGGATCGCATGTCGGTAAACA
>JBOHQX010000389.1:0-12084 GCA_050732395.1 bacterium | reverse complement strand
AGCTGGACTGCCGTGAACAGAGGCTTGACGAATTTCGTTGTTTTGTCGCTCGCCGTTTCGGGCACGAATCTCTTTGCCGGAACTTATGGCGGCGGCGTCCTTCTTTCCACCAACCGCGGTGCAAGCTGGACTGCCATCAATACCGACCTGGCGAACAGTTATGTTTATTCACTTGCCGTTGCGCGCACGGAACTGCTTGCCGGCACTTTTGGCGGCGGCGTTTGGAGACGACCTTTGTCGGACATCATTACATCAGTGGAAAACCCCTCGGCCGACTTGCCGGCACATTTCAATCTGGACCAGAATCATCCCAACCCGTTCAATCCGACCACAACCATCACTTACAGCCTGAATCAAACAGGCCAGGTAGTACTCAAAGTCTTCAATGTGATTGGTGAAGAGGTTGTGAAACTGGTCAATGGAATACAGGTTGCAGGGCATCATGAGGTGAAGTTTGATGCGACGGATTTCCCGGGCGGGGTGTATTTCTATAGACTCCAAGCCGGAGGCCTGACCGAGACACGGCGGATGGTGTTAGTGAAGTGATCTCTTGTGTGGAAAGTCAGAGGCGTCAGATGTGCTTGTTTCATGCCGCCGTCATATATGGAAGAGACGATGACGGCGGCATAGCGTGGTTTGTGCGCACGTGAGTTGCTGCCCTTAGCAATTCTCGCCACCTTGCAACAGCACAATCGCAAGGCCGGCAACGACACCCACAATAACCCGGTTTCGAGATCGCTGGAGCTAGCCTAACCACGCGCCAACGAATAGAAACAACCCAACGGATCCAAGAGCTGTTGGCAATCCTTCGAAAAATGCGGTTCTAATTGGATTTCTCGCCATGCCATGTCTAGTGCTTTGAGTTCTCAAGGCCGCGGTCGTGCGGGGCGCTCTGCGACACCGCCAAGGGCATGCCTACTTGGTGTCGATCTTAAGATCAGAGGTCAAGAAACGGTAGGAGCTTACAAGCTCGTTGAACGCTGGATAAGTATTTTTATATTCCTCCTCCGTTCGAGCTGTGAGCACAAGCACGGTTAAGTCTGCATCGGGTGATTGGCCAAAGGAACTGCCTGAAACAAGGGTCAAGAAAACGAGCAAATTGCGGAACATGGATGATTGTGCCTTAGATGTGTAGCAAGGCGGGTCTGGTTATGGGATAGAGCTTTGCTTTCAAATTCCACGGTTTACCAAAACACTCAGCGAAGCCTGTTCTGCATTTGCATGAGATTCAGACATTCTATCAGCCCTATTATACCGAACAATGCTTCTTCTCTAGGATAATCGGGAAATTTTTGCAACTTGGCTTGCCGCTGGAGTCTCAAACGACTTCGTATTTCAACGAAAGGGAATTTTTGAGAAAGGTACAGTAGTCTGTTGGACTTACCACGCGAAGTTGTTCAAATTCAATTCAGCAATTCAGGGCTGACGCCAGCGCAACCGGCCGTTGCGCGCACAAATTAGCCTATTGCTTTTGAGCTATAGCATCACAACCTGAAGCCTTCTGCCCAAAGCTTTCGCGTATCGGTTCAAGGTTGAAAGGCGGATATCTTCAGCATGGTTTTCAATCCGTGAAATCGCCGATTTCTTCGTTCGCAGCTTCTTTGCCACTTCTTCCTGGGTTATTCCAAGTTCTTCACGTGCCTGACGAAGAATAAAACCAATTCGAAAATTCTCATATCCAATTTCAAAGTGCTTTGCGAGCACCTGGCTTTTCTTCTTTCGTTTCGATATATACTTTTCCAAATCGTCCATTACTGGATCCTTTCAAGATAATCTTTACGGCGCTTTTGAGCTAACACGATTTCCCTCATGGGTAGAAGTTAACATTAATATGAACATATGCAAGTTTAATCTAATCGCCCGAGAGAGACACCGCTGGCGTTATCGAAAACCCATTCTCCAGGAGCAAAAAGATGAAAAGCATGGATTTGATTTTGGCTTCAGAGCTAAGCACGTGCCAAAGTGAAGACCGTTATTTCCGGCCTAACGTTGAAACGCACTTGTATGAGATGCCCACGCCCCGGCTGATGTACATTTTACGATTGCCAACAAGGTTGAATTCACCGCAGGTGTACCTTCTGTTGCTGACCGGTAACAGTGGCGGCGGCAGGAACGGCGGCTTGCATTGCCCGCCATGAGTATGTCCGGAAAGAATCCACCCTTCAAAGGGAGTCCAACCGTCCAGATCAACGGTATCAGAATTGTGGCTCAGCGCAATCGCTGGTCGATGGCTGTCTAATTCTGCAAAGTTGCCTGCAGTTGGAAGCGGTCGGCCCACAAATCGTCAAACCCGAGGATCTGGAGCCCTTCAATCTCGGCCATCGGTTGCCAGCTTTGTGGAACTTCGTGCCCTTTGTTTCTTTGTGTTGTTCTTTTGGATGCAATGCTGCGAATCTACGGAGAATCTGACATAGTCAAGCTAACTGCCGCAAGAAAATTGCTGCCTGAGCGGAAATGGCAAATCCCGGCAATTCGAAACTTTTTCAGCATCCTGTCAGGCACGGTTCAGCTTGGCTTATCTCACCAATATCAACTTTCGCGTCCTTTCGAATTCCCCCGCCTTGATTCTGTAGACGTACACGCCGCTCGCAGCCGTGGCGCCGGCCCAGTCTTTGCCATCCCACGCGATGTGGTGATGGCCGGCCATTTCTTTTGCATCAACCAATCTGCGCACCTCCTTGCCGAGCACGTTGTAAATCACCAGCTCTACGTGAATGCTCTTTGGTAAATCGTAGCTGATGGTCGTGCTCGGATTGAAAGGATTGGGATAATTCTGAGGCAGGCTGAATCGCACGGGGAGGATTTCGTTGTCTTTCACACTCACGACACCGCCTGGGAAAAAATACTCGAGGGCATTGTCGATATGAGCGCGCCAGCTGCCAAAACTATGAGCCTCGTGCCATTCGTTCCACGTCAAATTGTAGCCCAGAGCAACCAAATTGTCCCGCATCGCTCTGGCGTCATTCATAATAATTGCTTCATAGGTTCCCCAATCGATATAAAACCTGATATCCTTCTGCGGACCATTGCTCACTTGATCAAATACGCGCATGCTATTTGCCCAGTATGATGGAGAAAACGCTCCACATAGACCAAAGCTCTCCGGGCGATTGTAACAGATCTGCGTCGCGACGAGTCCGCCAGCGGAGAGTCCAACCATGGCGCGATTGCCAGGATCGCGTTTCGTGCGGTACTGCGCATCAACCATTGGCATGAGTTCGTTGACAATGAACGATTCAAATTGCAGGGCCAGATTGAGCACATACTCATCGAGTCGCTGTACCGGGGGAACAAATACAGCGATCACTGGCTGGATGCGATTCTCGGAGATAAGATAATCGAGCACATTCACTGCGCTGCCAGAGGAAATATAGTCGCCACCATCATGAAACAGCACAACCGGAAAACTGTCATTGACAGCAGTGGCATACTCGGGAGGCGCATACACCCGTATCGCACGCGTGTTGCGCAGAATGGTGCTCGCAATCGTTATGGTGCGCAAAGTGCCATGTGGGATATTGGCATAACGTGCAATCTCCGGGGGCTGCACGTAATCCGGCATGGCAAGCTCAGAGACCAGGCCTTGGTACCCGCTCAACCGATTCGGATTGAGTGGGTCGGTGAAAAAGACACTACGATCTAAGAAAAACAGGTAGTCAAGGCGAGCGTCGGGTTCGAAAACTGCCTGCCTAAACCAGAGATTGGTGCCCGCTATCCTGGTCATGGGAAAGGCACCTGTGTTCCAGCCGTTGGCGTCGCCGGGCACATTGATGGTGTTTGCATTTCCGCGGTAGAGGTAATAGGCGATTGTATTGTGTTCGACGAACGGAAAGGATGAAATCGTGGCCATGAAACTATCCACTATCGCTGAACGCTCTTGTTCGGGAGCGGCCGTAACGCGCGTAAAGAAGGCTCCAAACTGCGATCCAATGATCGGATCAAGCCCGAAGGCAGCGAGAGTAAAATCATCGATAAAAACCACTGCGGGCGATACCACCTCGCCATCGGGCTGCGTCAAGAGGATAATCCGGAATTGTACTGAATCAGCTCCAATAAGTGCGCTGACATCCAGTGGAGCGTTGAAATCATTGTACCCATGGAACGAGCCAGGAATTAGATTCGTGCCACCGATTGCAAACCAATAATTCCATTCACCAGCGCCGTATGCGCGTACCTCCACAGCCAAGAGATCAAAGTTAAGGGCCCCGCTGGCACCGAGGGCAGGATCGAGAGCTCCTTGATGTTGGAAATTGGCGGTTAGCTCTTGTGTATCGGTTGGTAGGGCGTCAATGGCGATGGCAGGGGAAACCAATGCGGCCTTCATACCAGGAAGATAACCACCCGTGACCGTGTCGAAACAACCGGCGCTGTGGGGGGCGCTGGCAGCGGCAGTGGTCGTTAGGTGCCATGGATTGGGGCCAGCCGGACCGTCGGCAGTAAATTGGGTTGCACCGGAGTCTCCAGCATCGTCCTGGAAAATCGTCGTTGCGCCGTCGCTAATCTTGATATTATCGACGCGCCAGCCAAAAAGAGCGGCATCCTCCAGGTGCGAAAAACCCTCGTCTGAGCCGAAGAGGAATTGAATCTGTACGGTTTGACCGGCATAAGCTCTGAGATCAAAACTTGCGGCGACCCACCCGCCGGAGTTGCCTGCCCATCCGGCCACGCCGGCACCAAAGCGCAGATTGAACCCATATGCACTCGTGGCTTGATATCCGGTTCCTGTCGCTGGCCGGATCACGGTGAAATTCTGCCCATCCGTCGAAAGCCGAACATTCATCGCATCCCACGCATCAAAACCAGTCGGATAGCCGCCTGACCTGGGCTCTGCCCGATAATGATGCATGAAGGTCAACACCGGCGCCGTTGTCCCCGACAAACTGATCGGGGGCGAGGTCAAGGTTTGCTGCCAAATGTCATCGTAGCCGCCCAGCTCTTCAATGCCGCACCAGTACGACTGGCCTGAATATCCGCCGGTGGTGCTGACATGCCAGAAGGACTCACTCCATAGATCTTGAAAAGCCCAACCCGGTGCACCCGCTTCAAAATTTTCAACGTACACGATTTCCTGCGTGGGAACTCCTGAGATCCCGCCGCTGGGCTGCCCGCCCGCGCAGACGATGTGCTGGAATGCCTCTCAAAGTGCCGACTGTTTTAAGCTTTTTGAACTCGACTCCTTTCGCCGGCTTGGTCGCTAATGCTCTGCTGTCCAGAGCCAATGCCGCCAGGGCAGCCAAAGCAAGCATCACCCCTGTACTACCTACGGTTAATCTTGTTTTCATCTTTCGCTCCCACGTCTTGAGGGGTTAGTTTCATCAGTTACGAAGCTCGAGTTATGCTTTACTTTTCATACGCATCCTTTCCAATTCTTCGATGAATGGCCTGCGACCGGCAACGGCCCTTTCGGGTTTTCAATCTCCGAAAGAGATATCTGCAACTGAAATCGCAGACCCGAAAGGGCCGTTTCCCGGTCGCAAATCGCCACACGTTTCATGCTTCAAGAAAAGCGTGGCCACGGAATCATACGGCAGCACACGGAAAGAAGAAAAGCGAAAGAAGACATGTTGCGACTTCTTTTGTGGGTGATTTTGTCGTTAAAGATTCTGTTGAGAAAGCGGTGTTGTGCAGTTTTGTTTGGCATGAGGAGAGCCCCGTTCCGAATGAAAACTTGCAGAGACTGTAAAGAAATATCTCAGCAATGTCAAGCGCGAGCCAGTGTAAAGACCGTTATTTCCGGCCTGACGTTGAAACGCACTTGTATGAGATGCCCCACGCCCCGGCTGATGTACATTTTACGATTGCCAGCCAGGTCGAATTCACCGTAAGTGTACCTTTTGTTGCTGACCGGTAACAGTGGCGGCGGCAGGAACGGCGGCTTGCATTGCCCGCCATGAGTATGTCCGGAAAGAATCCAGCCTTCAAAGGGAGCCCAACCGTCCAGATCAACGGTATCAGGATTGTGGCTCAGAGCAATCGCCGGTCGATGGCTGTCGCAACCCTGCAAAGTTGCCTGCAGCTGGAAGCGGTCGGCCCACAAATCGTCAAACCCGAGGATTTGGAGCCCTTCAATCTCGGCCACTTGATTGCGGAGGACTTGCACGCCATGTTCCGTGACAATCCTAACGATTTCATCGGCTACTTCAGGATGTGACCAGTTCGGGCCATAATCATGGTTGCCCAAGACGCCGAATGTCCCTATGCTGCCTGTTGGCAGGTGATGAAATACACGGCCTGCATGATTGAAAACATCCTCTGCATAGCTGGTGAAATCCCCGGTATAAACGACAAGCTCTGGCTGGATCGCTGCGACGCGCTTAAAGGTTTCCAGAATGTAGTCATCCGATACCCGGGGACCGACATGCAGATCACTGATTTGCACGAGGCGCGACCCGATTAACGATGGCGGAAGATCGCGAATTGGCAGCGGACGTTGAACAATTTGCAGCCAGTGAGGCTCCACCAAACAGGTGTAGAGCCCGGCACCGGTGGAGGCAGCAGCTCCTGCTGCAGCTATTCGAAGAAAGGTGCGTCGGGAAATCATTTGGATAGGGAGAATGTGCGCGTTAACAACCAGTTTCAGCGGCGTGGCCGAGTCGCTTGCATTTTTATCCGAGCGTATTCCACGTCCGAAAGCCTAGCGTCAAGCCGATGATGCCCTCGCCTTTCGCCACTTTCTCGAGTCCCGTCTCGCAGGCGCTCTACATTACGAGAGCCACATTCAGATCAAGCGCCATATCCTAAGCCGGAATAGGCCAAAACGTAAGTGCCATCGTCGGCCATGGAGTAGACTTGTAACTCAACACATTCACTGCACGTAGCGACTTGAAAAACAATTTCATTATTCCCATCGTCATCCAGGTCCGTAACATCCCAGATATCATAAAAGGGGCTGCCCCCTTCGTCATAGTCGCAAACCACTTCATCATATATCTCGGCCAGCACCTGGATCTGCCATGTGCTTTGTCTTTCAACTCTGAGATTTCATCGCTGAGAAACGGCAATAATGCCAAGTCGTTCTGCCATGTTGTTTGTAGAGTGTCACCTATAGCATCCTCACGCAAAGCGTACTCTGGTGACCGGGTAATAATGATCGCCGTGGGTTGTGCAAACTTGCCCCGGTTAATATGGGAGAATTATCTTCAGTCATGGACGCAGTATAGCGTTCTCGCAAGCGACGCTCGATAATTTTCTGGAAATTTGCAACATCGCTTTGCGGACTGGCTTCGCTCTCATGGAATCCGATTTTCTCATCTCCGATGGCTTCCGACGATGTTGCCCTGCCTGATGGTTCGCTTTTGTTTTCTGATTCTTTTGCGCAAGCGCCGAACAAAAGCATGATCAGAAAAAAGGTTCGAATTTTCATAGCACGAATTACTCCTTGAAAATACTCGTTGCAATTCAAGCGCGCCGCAATCGAACGAGGAGTCAGGCGTGTTTGGCCCCCGACTGCGGGACAATCTCTCGAAGGCGGTGATGTCGCCCCGAAGGAGATCCCCGCAGTACTTCTTTGTGAGCGCAGCGAGATACATCAGATAGCGTTGTTCTCCGCCGATTCCCGGAACGGCCGGAAAGGACGCGAAAGTGGGGAAGGGGCCCTTTTTGTAGTACCGAACCACCTGGTCGAGAGAAAACACGTGTGTTAAATAGGGCCGAATAGTCTCCGTGTCAACCTTTACTCTGAAGAGAACATCGATCTCCCCTTTGCCCCGCGATATCCCTACATAGACTGGAGCTAGGTCATAACGGACGGACTCATCGCCGGCTGTCACGTTAAATCCGAAATCGTGAATCAAAAAATCAAAGTGCATTTGAACGAGTCTGGTGAATTCCGTCATCTTTTCGGTCGTCCCATGACGTTGAAGTCAGCAACACGGCTCTTATCTCGGACATCCCTGAGTTCAAGCCCCGCCTGGGGTTGAAACGCTCGCCGCTGCAGCACGCGCCCGAACTGCCTCATGAATCTCCCTGGCCAGGATCGGCAAAACGGCGCCCTGGAACTCATTCTCCGACATGTAGCGCGTCACGATTTTATCGTTGTCGGCCATGCGCTCGATCATGAAATCTTCGATGAGTTTGCGAATGCCAAGCTCGAACTTGTCCAGGGGATTGACGAGCGCCGTCTGGATCACCTGTTTGTTCTTGCAGGCTTTCTCTTTGATCTGCTGCAAAAAGAGGCGATCCTCCTCGGTAAACTGCGTACCGAAGCGTTCGTTCAACACCTCAATGATTTCAGACAACGGTGCTTTCTCATCTTTAGCCTTACCGGTGCCGACATCGGTGGGACTCTTGACGTATTGCGCTTCGCCTTCAGCAATTTTGATGGCGCCGGAGAAAATCCGCTCCATGCGATAGTATTGCAGCTCCACCTCGTCACCGACTTTGACGATGGCAAGGTCCCGGTCAAGCGGCAGATGCGGCAAAAGCAAGCGGCCAAAGCTGTAGAGCATTTCCAAATCCGCATCGGCATAAGGAATGATCTGGCTCAGGAAGGAGTAAAGTTTCACATAGGAATTTAGCTTTTCGCGAAATTCTCTGCGCTTCTCTTCATCGCTGATGGCTTTGAAACGATCCACTGCCGGTTGGAGATGGCGTTGCAAGTGTGCATGATCCGCCGCCCTCTGCTGCTCCGCCGGCTTATAGAAAATCTTCGCGAATGCCTCAACTTCGCTCCAGTGATAAACCTGCTCTTGATCCAACTCGTGCTTGAGTGTTTCCAGCTTTGACGGGTCTGAGGCCTCCTGCAAACTGGTGGTGTCGTAATACGGCTTGAACGCGCGATAGACGTCTTCCGCCTCGTTCACAAAATCCAACACAAACGGCGCGTCTTTGCCGGGAATCATGCGATTCAAACGCGACAGTGTTTGCACCGCCTGTACACCGTCGAGACGCTTGTCCACATACATCGTGTGCAGCAGTGGTTGGTCGAAGCCGGTTTGGTATTTGTTGGCCACCAACAAGACTTGATAATCGGAGGATTCGAAGCGTTCGGGAAGTTGCGACTCGCTGATCGGTTTGCTCGAAACGACATCGATGTTCATTCCCGGCTCGGTGTAGTCAAGGCTCGTTTCCGGATCTTTCACCCTGCCGCTGAACGCCACAAGCGTGTGAATATCGTTGTACCCATGCTCTTTGATGTAGCGATCAAAGGCGAGTTTATAACGCACCGCGTGCAACCGCGAGGAGGTCACCACCATTGCTTTGGCGCGGCCGCCCAGCCGGTGCCGCACGCTGCGCCGGAAGTGTTCCACCATCACTTCGGTTTTTTGCTCGATGTTGTACGGATGCAGGCTCATGAACTTGGCCAATGCGCGTGTCGCTTTCTTCATTGGCAGCTCGGGATCATCTTCCGCAGCTTTGAGCAGCTTGTAATAAGTGGCATACGTGGTGTAGTTCGTCAGCACGTCGAGAATGAAATTTTCCTCAATCGCCTGCCTCATGCTGTAAATGTGGAAGGCTTCGGGGTTACCGCTGGTGCCGGTTCTCCCGAACAACTCAATCGTCTTGCCCTTCGGCGTGGCGGTGAAAGCAAAAAAACTCAAATTGGGCTGCCGGCCGCGCGATTGCATGATCTGAGCTATCACGCCTTGATGATCCACTTCATCTTCATCAGACTCCGTGACGGCAGCGCCGAGAATGCCCTTCAGCTCGCGCGCGGTTTCGCCGGTTTGGCTGGAATGGGCCTCGTCCACGATCACAGCGTATCTGCGTGCGGCGATGGCGGCTTCCCATTCCTTTGCCTTTTGCTTTTCTTCTTCGGTTGCCTTCTCCTGGCTCTCCGCGCCCGCGGCGTAGAGCAGGCCGCGCAGCACAAAGGGGAATTTCTGTAGCGTCGTGACTACGATCTTGGTGCCGTCGATCAGCGCCGCTGCCAGTTGTTTGGAATCTTCGTCAATCGCCTTCACCACGCCTTGCGCGTGTTCGATTTGGTAAATCGCGTCTTGCAGTTGTTGATCGAGCACGCGCCGATCGGTGATAACGATCACGCAATCAAACACTTTTTCATCACGCTCGGTGTGCAAGCTCGCCAGCCGGTGCGAGAGCCACGAGATACTGTTGGTCTTGCCGCTGCCGGCAGAGTGTTGGATGAGATAGTTGTGCCCCGACCCTTCTTGCCGTGCCGCCGCCACGATTTTACGCACGGCATTGAGTTGATGATAACGCGGAAAGACCAGTGTTTCTTTGATCTCGCGCCGGTGTCCACCCCGGCCATCGTCCACCTTTTCATCTTTCTTTTCGATAAACATGAAGTGGCCGAGAATATCGAGGAAACTGTCGAACTTCAGCACTTCCTCCCAAAAGTAGCCGGTGCGATAGCCCGAAGCATGCTGGGGATTGCCTGCGCCGCATTGAATCTCGCCTGGATGACTGCCGCGATTGAACGGCAGAAAATGCGTAGACTCTTTACGCAGATGCGTGGCCATATGCACTTCGTCCGGATCAACCGCAAAATGCACCAACGCGCGTTTCTTGAATTGGAAAAGCGGCGCCGCCGGATCGCGATCGTTTTGATACTGCTTTACGGCGTGACGCCAATTCTGTCCGGTGCCGGGATTCTTCAACTCGCAAGTCGCCACCGGCACGCCATTCACCGCCAACAGCAAATCCACCGTGTCGTGTTTGCCGGGATGGCAAGGCACTTGTCGCGTCACGGTCAGTTGGTTTTTATTAAATAGCGCGAGTACGTCATAATTCAAACCGTGTGCCGGTTTGAAATGGGCGAGGCGAAAGGTTTTACCATAAAATTTGAAGCCATGCCGCAGAATGTGCAGCGTGCCTTTGAGATCCAGCTCTTTGACCAACGTGTTGATGAGCAGACTTTCCAATCCGGCGCCGTGCAGGGTGCGCATCTGATCACAAAGTTTAGTTTGCGTGTCCTGCAAAAAGGCAAGGACGCGCGCGGGGAAGAGTGCGGTTTCCACGTCCCATTCCGTCACTGTGCCGGACTGCCAGCCGGCTTGGTTGAGCAGAATGGTTTCGACGTAGGTTTCGAAGGCTTTTTCGGTGGTTGGTTTCATTTTTTCTGACCTTATCCTAACCACGAAAGACACGAACTACACGAAACATTTTTTTTGTCCGTGTGTTTCGTGCCTTTCGTGATTCACAAAATCACGGCTCGACCAGTACTCTATACCGGCATCGTTTGTTCGCCGGATTTGTTCGAATGGCGATACATGATCGGAAGCAGTTTTTTTGATTTCAGATTTCATGATTATTCCCTCATTTTGTTACATTACAATCAAACCTTTGATTTTCACAAAACAAGTTTAGGATTGTAGTTAAACTATTGATTTTTTGTCCGCTACTGGCCATTCTTTCGCACCATTTTGTCAAAAAATCATTGGTTAAGTTAGTATAATCAAATGTTTGACCATTTCGGCGATATCACCGAAATGGTCGTCAATTTAATTCGATCATTTTGCGGCTGAAGTCGGGCCTGCGCAAAAGGTTTTTCATTCTTGCGAAAGCCTCAATGCGCAAATCGGCCTTCACTCGATGCCCTTCTCACTTCGATCTTCCCCGTGACCGCGGCGGTGATGAGCGCGGTGCGGTATTCTTGTAAGCGCGCGAGGGCTTCTTCCACCTGGGCCGCCATTTGGTCGATCTGCGCAGAAGTCGGCCAGGACGCCTTGCTTACACCGTGACTATTGCTTGGATACGCTGACGACTTACGCCGAATGCGTTTTACACCGCAGCCCAGGGCGTGTTTTTTCAAGCGCCCTGGGAACAAAACGATACATTTTGTTGGAACCCCAAGCGGGGTTCCACGCAACGACGGTAAATTCGAGACCGGCCGTTCATCGATTTCCACGCCATATTTTTGCATCGGGGTTGATGGCTCCATCTTCTGTCGAACCCTTTCAGGGTTCGTGATCGCAATCATCGTTCCCCGAGGGTAGCGCGGCGCGCTACCCTCGGCTTTGGTGTGGGACGCCTTTGGCGTCTTGCTATTCTCTCACCTCAATCTTCCCCGTGACCGCCGCGGTGATGAGCGCGGTGCGGTATTCCTGCAAGCGGCCGAGGGCTTCCTCCACCTTGGCCGCCATTTGGTCGATCTGCGCAGAAGTCGGCCAGGACGCCTTGCTT
>JBOHQX010000388.1:0-23551 GCA_050732395.1 bacterium | reverse complement strand
GTCTAGACTGAACGTTTGTCCTCCAAAATATGAAAGCGCTTAGCTTGACACCTATGCCCTTCGGGGTTATTGATGCTGGTTTCGTGGAATCGAGCTATAATCATTGCATCCCTTCGGGATTAAGAGCCTAGGATGAACAGAAAAAGAGCGGGGCGAGTTGAGCAATACAAAATACGTCACCGAATTTACGAGGCAGAGCACTTAGCGTTGGCGGTGGGCAGCACAAGTCAAAACCTCACGCTTGCCGCATTCTTAGGATGGTTTGAAAGCAATGTGCCGACGCTCAAAAATTCCTCAAAGCCGAGAACAAGTGGCGCATCATCCGAGTCAAGAAGAAACGCCTTCAGTTTCAATCGCAATGGGACTTTTGTAGACATGAATCCCCCCTTCGCTGAATTTGAAAACCGGGTCGGAGACCCCTCTGTTTCTTACTTCTAGCATGACGTTGCTAAGTTTTCTATCATGGGCAATAACTTTTTTCTCATAAATCGCAACCCATTCATTGGGGTAGCTTTCCGATAATGCCTGGGCATTGACAATCGCCCAATCACTGTCGTCCCAGTAGCGGTCAAAAGCTTTGTTTTTTGAGGGCTTTTGTTTTGGCATGAAAAATTCCCAAGAAATGATACGTGGGCATTTGAGTTGGATTTGTGCTCAAGGATTCTTTACCGGGTCGTCAAATTTTAGCCAAAGCGTAAATCATACACAAGACAAATCTTGAAACTTACTCTCAATGGCCGCACCGTAGAAGCCCGGCAGCGTTATCAGGAATACTTCGACCGCTCTACCTTGGGCAAGCACGCGTACAAGACGCTGGTGATATTGGAGTGAATCGGGACCGGAATCTCACCTGTAGATGGAAATGTTATTAGACGCACCGCACCATTCATAAAGGTGAAATTTGCTTGAGCAAGACTGGCATAAAAATAGCAAAACACTTTGAAACGTCTCTAGTCCTCAGAACAGCGCACAGCAAAAATGCACCTTTTGTGCTCAATTTCGTGAGCCGATTGCGACTATTCAGCCACAGTGTGGCGCATTTTCACTAAATTCTATTTCATGAACTTTTTGCAAAAAGAAGAAATACTCATGCAAAGACGCAGAGATGAAAAGTATACGCAAAGTTATTCTTTGCGAAATCTCTGCGTCTGTGCGTCTTTGCGTGAAAGTTTATGCTTTTTTTGCCCAGATTTGCCGATAATGTCATTGACATTCATTTTGATTTCAGCACTCCTGGCATTTGCACCACCAGCGCCCGCGCAACCCCTTTCTCCCATTCCCCCCTTCTCCCTTTCAGATCAAACGTCGCCTCTGACGCAAACAACTTCCGTTGCACGCGCTCCTCAAGCCCTCATCATCGAGCGCATCGAGATTCAAGGCAACACCAAAACGCGGCCGCAGGTGATACGCCGTTACTTGAGCATGAAAGAAGGCGCGACGATCACGCCGGAGATCTTCTCGCGGGATTACGACGCTTTGGTGGCCACGCATTTTTTCAAGCGCGTGGAATTCAGCTCCAAACCGGGCAGCGCACCGGGCAAAGTGGTGATGGTAATCGAAGTACAAGAGCGCCGCTGGCCGTGGCTGGAAGTTGCTGGCGGTTTTAGCGAGCTCGAAGGGTGGTATTTGATTCCGATTGGCGTGCGCTTTGACAATATTTTTGGCGGCGGCGGCCTCGGCGGCGGCCGCTTCATCTTTGCCGATCGCACCGCCGGATTCTATTGGCACTATCGCGAGCAGGAAGTTTTCGGCTCGAATCTGGATTTTCAACTGAAATTGGGAACCTTCACGCAGAATTTCATTCACTATCTCAACGGCGAAGAGCTCATACAGGACGTCAAGAACGACAACCTGACGCTGGCGCTCTCCGGCCATCGCGGTTGGACGCGTTTTGTTTCCGCCGGCCTCATTTTCAACACCTGGCAGCCGGCCGCGGAGGCGCGCTTCACTGACAATGACAGCACGATTACCAGCCTGCCCCCGGCACTCGTCACCGCGCCAAGCCAAAGGAGCAATAGCGCATTCCTGCGCTTGCAATTCGATACGCGCGACCACGCCTCATTTCCTCGACGCGGCGCCTGGGGTGCAGTGCAAGTCGAAGGAACGCCCCCCGGCAGCGACAATCAATTCAATCGTATGCTCTTCGATGCGCGCTGGTACACTGCCCTCGGGAAGAACGTACTGGCGCTGCATGCCAAAGCCGGCCGCATCTCCGAGTCTGCGCCTTTTTACGAACGTTTTTATCTGGGTGGTGCATACTCCGTGCGCGGGTACGCCGAGCGTAGCCTGACGCCGTTGGGCTGGGGCACGGAAATGGCGTTGGGTCAGGCGGAAGTGCGTTTTCCCATTTCCGGTTCCCGGCAAAATCCTACTTTGAGCGCGGCACTCTTTCTCGACGCCGGTCACATCAATGATTTCAAAAACTCCGAATCCGGAAGGGAGCTTTTCATTTCGGCCGGTTACGGTTTTCGCTTGAGGCTGCCCGTCATCGGATTATTGCGCTGCGATTTCGCCTATCCGCTGGACCGGGACGAGTTCCGTTTTCACATTGCCTTAGGACATACTTTCTAAACGCATGCGCCGCCCGTTGACGACAATTTTCTGCCTGATACTCTGCCTCGCCTGGCCGCTGGGCGCGCAACAGCCCAAGATTCGCGGGCTGAATGCCATGCCACGAGGCGAAAGGGTCATCGCGCGCATGCGACTCGAGAACTTATTCGCACCAAAAATCGTGAGCACCATACGCAGTGGCCTGCCCGCGATTGTGCAGCACGATTTTCGTCTGCTGGCGGAGAACGGCAAAGAAAAAGGGCGCGCGCTGCAAACCCTGGAGGTGAAATACGACATTTGGGCGCAACGTTTTCGCCTTGCTTTTCCGGACACGGTGCGGATTGCCGCGACCTTCGAAGAAGCAGAAAGAATGCTGCAGGATTTCGAGATGCCGGTCCTCTTCATGCCGGCGCTGGACCGTTCCTCGACGTATCGACTGCGGCTGCGCGTTGTCGTCATACCGATCAGCGCCGAACAGAATCGACAATTGCTGCAACGGCTCGCGGCGAATGATTTTGAGGTGGACAATACGACGACGGAAGCCGGCCGCTCCGGTTTCAGCCTGGATCTGAGCAGCTTGATCTCCTTCTTCTTTGCCGGTGAGGAACGCGCGCATGGTGCTTCGGACTGGGTGGCCTCGCCGCCTTTTCGTTGGACGGGGCAGCCGTGAGAACACTGCGTGCCAAATTCATCTTCGTTTTCCTCGCGCTTACGCTCGTGCCCGCGGCGGCGATCGCCCTGCTCACCAGGAATCTATTGGATAAAACCCTCAGTCTCGGCTTGAATGCCGAAGTATCCAGCGGCTTGCAGGCGGCCGTGGTCGCCCTGCAACAAAACTATGCAGGCGAGCGTGAACAGCTTGCGGCTGAGCTTCGCCGTCTCATCGCCTCGTTGCGTGCTGTACCCAATGGTGCCTTTGTGCGCCAAGATTCTCTGCATGCTTTCGCGCTGGTGGATTCTGCACGTCAAATTCAACAAACCTGGCCGTCGCGCCAGTCTTTTTCTTTTGCCGAGCAGGCCGTGCACGAGGCCTTTGTTGCCGACACTTTGCTGGACGCCGGCAGCGATTCGACGGCGATCCGGCTCGTAGGCGCCGTGAAGCCGGGCACGATCGCCATCGGCCGGCGCACGTTGCCGCCTGCTCTGCGGCAACGCGCGGCGGAGATTTTACGCGCCACGCAGTATTTCGCGCTCATGGATTTGGAACAAAATCGTCTGCGGCGCAGCCTGCTGCTGGTTTTCTTGGCAGTCTACGTGCCGATGCTCGTGCTGGCCTTGCTTGCCGGCTGGTATTTTGCCCGCCGCATGACCGCGCCGCTGGAGGAGCTGGCCGCGGGAACACGCCGTCTCGCGCAAGGCGATTGGCAACATCGTGTCGCGATGCGCACGCGCGACGAAATCGGCGAGATGGGCAGAGCTTTCAACGCGATGGTGAGTGCATTGCAGCAACAGCAGGAAAAGTTGATCGGTTTGGAAAAATTGGCGGCATGGCGCGAGATGGCGCGGGTGCTGGCGCATGAGATCAAAAACCCGTTGACGCCGATCCAGTTGATGGTGCAACAAATGCGGGACGAGTATCGCGGCGAGAATCAGCAGTATCAAAATATGCTGGAGGAATGCGGCGGTATCATCAACGAAGAAATCGAAAAACTGCGCAAACTCGTGCGCGAGTTCTCCGATTTCGCACGTATGCCGGAATTGCATCCCGCGCCCGGCCAGCTCAATGACTTAATCAAGGAAATGGCGCGGCTGCATCCGACCCGCGTAGTCAGGCTCGATCTCGATCCCGCGTTGCCGCCGATCAATTTTGATTGGGAAGCCATGCGTCGCGTTTTGATCAATTTGGTCGCCAATGCCTTACAGTCTTCACCAAAGGCTGAAGTCACCATTCACACGCTCGTGAGCTCTGTCCATGACACAATCGAGATCATCGTCGCCGATACCGGCTCGGGCATCCCACCGGAAAATCTGAAAAAAATCTTCGAGCCGTATTTTTCCACCAAGAAATCGGGTATGGGTTTGGGGCTGGCGATCGTGAAAAGGATTATCGAAGAACATCAAGGCCACATCACTGTTGCCAGTGATGTGGGGAACGGCACGCGGTTTGTAATTTCGCTGCCGACATTGTAACGCAACATTTATGTTGCGTGCTATGTTTCTTCTCAACATGAATGTTGAGTGTAAAGATTTCTTTTCTCATTCACAAACCGGAATTTGCCAATTATGACAAATCCTCAACGCGAAGCATTGTTCGCTAAAGGCCGGAAGTTATTGGACACTTGTGCTGAAGATCGCGATTATGCCTGTGTGCTGGGTTACCTCCACCATAATCTCGGGCAAGGCGGGTGGCGTGCAGAAACGGCGAGAAAGTTTATTGCGTGGTTACGCGAGCTGAGCCAACAAGGGGGCGTGGATCAGCAACACGCGGCCGCAATCCTACAAAAGATGGAAGAACTTTAGAGCCTATCCGAACACCTGAAATGTCATCCAGCAGGGATCTTGGTGGTTTCGGCACTCAGGGCTGAAATAGGTACGGTGCTCGACTCAACCAAGATCCCTGGCGGGATGACATTTCAGGTTCTCGGATAGGCTCTTCGCTGGATTCCGAGAAAGTCTTAACTCTCGCCCTAATTGACGATCGTGCCGTAGGCTGCCGTTTGTGCTGAGATTTTCTTCACGTCCCCGGTGATCACAGTCGTCATCTCTCCGTCGCGCAAATAAGTCTGCGCGATGCGCTGCACTTCGGCCGGCGTGACCGCATAGACGTTTTTGACATATTCGGTCAGATAGGTTTCCGGCAGGCCGTGCAGATTGAGAAAGGCCAGTTGGCCGATGATGCCGCCAGGCGAGGAATTCTGCAGCACGAACACGCCGGCGAGATAGTTTTGAATGCCGCTCAACTCCTCTCCGGAAGGCGCTTCCGCCTGCAACCGGTCAATCTCATAAAAAATTTCCTTGAGTGAAGGCCCGGTGACCTCGGTGGTGACGTCCGCGATTTCCACCCAGAAGGCATCGCGGTAGCGCGTGGAAACCGAACTGTAGGGCGAGTACGTATAGCCTTTGTCTTCGCGAATGTTCGAGGTGATGCGGGAGCCGAAGGAACCGCCGAGCAGCGAGTTGGTGACCTGCAACGCCACGTAGTCTTTGTGTGAAGGGTCGATCACCGGCAAGCCGAGATAAATGGTAGATTGTGCCGCGCCCGGCCGATCGATCAAATGCACCGCGCGCCTGCTGACTGGCGTAGGAATGTTGATGAGCGGGTCTGCGCCCCTGGCCCAATCGCCAAAAGCTTCACGCAGCGCAGCGGTCATGGCTTTGGCATCGAAGCGCCCGGCGGCATATAAATGCGCGCGGCCGGCGCTGAAATTGGCTGTATAAAAAGCACGCACCTGATCGATGGTATAACTCGCCAACATGTCTTCAGTGGGATAAAGCCGGCCATAAGGATGGCCGGGATACAGCAGGCTGCGAAATTTTTCCGAAGTTATCGCGCCCGGATCGGTCTTGTCTATGCTGAGCTGGCGTAAGCGATCTTTCTTCAAGCGCGCCAGCTCGGATTCCGGGAAAAGAGGGTTTCGCGCCAGATCGGCGATCAGTGTGGTCAAGCCCGGCCCGAACTCGGACAGGACCTCGCCGCTGATCGTCGTTTGATCAGGTCCCACCGCGATGTTGACCTGGCCGCCCATGCTCGCGGCTTCCTGTGCGATTTGCTCCGCGGTGCGCGATTTCGTTCCTTCCTTCATCAAATCGCCGGTTAAATCCGCCAGCCAAACTTCCTGTGCCGTTTCATTCAGCTTGCCTGCTCGCACCACCAGCTGCAGCGTCACTTTTGGCAAACTGCCGTAAGGCACCAGCGTTACGCCGAGGCCGTTGTCAAGTGTGAAAGTCTGCCGCTCCGGCAGTTTGAAATCTTTGGGTTTCCCACCCTCGGGTGGCACCTGTTTTTGGGAGCGTGCCGGCGGCACCAGTGCGAGCATGGACAAAGCGATGAGAAATATTCGAACATGGCTCTTCATTGGGTCTCCTTGCCTGTGCGGGGCAACATATTTTAACCACAACGCTGTAGTTCCGTTGTCGAAACGGAGTGGCGATTACAATGCAACGAACCTCAATCTTCTATCCACTATCATCTATCTTCTAAGCTCTCTCACGACGCGGCCTTCGGCTCGATCGCCAGGACGGTTCGCGCCGAGGGGCGCAGGTATTCTTGCGCGGTTTTCAGGATCAGCTCCGGTGTGACTTTGCGAAACTCCTCTTCGAGCTGATTGAGACGGCCGGGATCGTCGTCAAACAGCGCAAAGCACGCCAACAAATCCGCACGGCCAAAGCCGAAAAAGCCACCGACTTCGTCATACAAGCTCGAGCGCAGCTTGACCAGCGCGCGATCCATGGTCGCTCGATCGACCGGTTTCGTGCGCACCTCTTCCATCACCTCATTCACCACCGCCATGATGGAATCCGGCGAAACATTTTGGTCGTGAAACAACGAGGCCATCCACAGCATTGGGCCGTTGTAGTTGAACATATTGCCCAGCAAGTAATTGATCCCGCCGCCGATGTCTCCGGTCAGGCCATGTTTCTTCACCAACGCCTGGTGCAGCCTGCTGTCATCGCCTTGCACCAAGATCTGGTCGAGCATGCCCAGGGCATAATACTCTGGTGTATTGCGGCCGGGCATATGATACGCGAAGGCCAGAGCCGGGCGATTCGCCAGCGAATCGGGCTTGCTGAATTTCTTCTCCTGCTCTTGCTTCGGCTCGCTAAGATCGGGCTTACCGGGCTGCGCGGCGGAGGGAATAGCGCTGAAATACTTCTTGATCATCGCCAACGCTTCCGTCGATTCAAAATCGCCCACCACGACGAGCGCGGCATTGTTTGGGGCATAATAGGTCTCAAAGAAGGCTTCGACGTCTGCGAGAGTAGCAGCATCGAGATGTTGCAGGTCACCATAGAAATTGTGCGCGTTATACCAGTTGGCGTTGGCATACTGCGGCATATCGAGCCACGGAAAACCGCCATACGGCTGGTTGATCACATTGACCTTCACTTCATTCTTCACCACGCCCTGCTGGTTTGTGAGATTTTCCTGCGTGATCGCCAGGCCGCGCATCCGGTCGGCCTCGGCCCAGAGGGCGGTTTCGAGTTTGTGCGCCGGCAGAATCTCGAAATAGTTGGTGAAATCGAAGCGGGTCGAGCCGTTGAGCACGCCGCCGTTTTTCTGCACCAGCTTGATGAATTCCATCTTGCCGAGGTTCTGCGAGCCTTGAAACATCATGTGCTCGAACAGATGTGCGAATCCGGTACGGTCTCTGGGCTCGATGCGAAAGCCGATATTGTAATACACTGCCACCACGACGGTCGGCGCGGTATGATCCGGCGACAGCACCACTTTCAGACCGTTGTCGAGCTTATGATATTCCACCGGCACCTTAAAACTTTCCGCCTGCCCTTTCTTCCCGCCCGGGCTGCACGCGAGCACAAGAGTCACTCCCAGAAGAGCAGAGATTCTGAATAAAGGGGAAAACGGCATGAATCCTCCTGCATTGAGACAAACGCACACGTTGGCTGCTACCACGTCTGATCGCTGCTCAAAATCAAGAGCCAGCGCCACACTTTAAAGACAAGTCGGGACACATTCTCGTTGCATGCCAAGTGAAAACAAATCAAGCACCGAGGGTTTTGAGATACTCGCGATCGAATGCTGCCGGGATGCTTTCGCGGGGCGAATAGAATCCGGGACGATAGTGGCGCGAAGAAATTCCGGCCTGACTCATTTCACAAACGTGCCAATCCTGCCGGTTGGTGATATCCCAGAAGTCGACCGCATCATTGGGGTTGAAATCGGCACTGGCAAAAGAATCGGGATGGAAGAGCCAGTCGCACTGAATCAGCACGCGTTCCGGCGCTGAAGGCCATATCATGTGATACATGACGTAGTCCGGATGCAAGCTTAACAGCATATTCGGAAAAATTGAATAATAGTAGACTCGATGCAAGTCTTCAGGCCCGATCTTGCCGACGGGCAAGCCGCAGGTTTTTCCGCTCATGGTTATGCTGCTGGCTCTCGGAATAGGCATGAATCCGCCTAAAAACGGCCCTTCCACCAAGTCGTTTTCGCCCTGATCGTAGGGCGTCAGCTTCGCAAGTCCCGGATGCACCAGCGGGCAATGATAGCATTCGGAGTAGTTTTGAAAAATGAGTTTCCAGTTTGCTCCGACCTGATATTCGATTCGTTTCGCCGCACGCAGGACAGGGAGGTTCCAATGCTTGAATTTGTCGAGTACTGAGGCAAACACCAGGGCAAACGGTTGCGGCTGAGCAGCGAGGTTAACAAAAACAAAACCTTCCCAAAGCGCAAGATGCACCGCATGCAATGAATGTTCGGATTTGTTGAAGCTCGCGATGCGCTCCATGTGCGGGGCACCGAGCAGGCAGCCGTCGAGACCGTACGTCCAGGCATGATAGGGGCACTGCATGGTCTGGTTGAAACGCCCGCTGCTATTTTCGCACAAACGCGTGCCGCGATGCCGGCAAAGATTGTAAAAGCCGCGCAGCGCGCCAGAATAGTCGCGAAGAATGATCAAACTTTCACCAAGGACATCCTGCAAAAAGAAGTCGCCAGGATGCGCGAGCTGATTTTGATGGCCCACGCAAAGCCACTGCCGCGCGAAGATACTTTCCCTCTCATGATCAAAAATCTCCGGTGAATTGAAATAATGCCGCGGCAGCGTGCGTGCTCCCTGCTGATAGGTCTCCGCAGTCTTCAGAAAAGCCGTCATGGCTGGTCTCCTTTCTATCGCTGATCAGAGATGTCCATTCATTTTAACATTCCCTTTGGTCACAGAACAATTGACACACCACAAATTGTGGAGGAATTAAACTGTGTAGCACGAATAGCGGCAGGGTTAACAAGAAAAGCAGCGTGGAGTGAAACAGCTAGGAACAAGACTGGTCCAATAGGATCCAACAGGTCGATTCGATTCACCGCAGGCCGATCTCGTCCGCCTTCACTTTGCAGCCGGCTAATTTCTCCGAGCATCCGATTTCGCCTGCGCTGTGTTTGCCTAACAACCGGCTTTTTCTCTATGCGGGACATATATCTGCTACTGCTGCTGCAAAACCTGGCAGAATTGGAGAGTGCACGGTCTCGCCTACACCATAAATGTTCATCAAAACAAATACATCACCCTGCAGTGAATAAACCTCGATCATGCGAGCCTCGGGATCAACGATCCAGTACTCGCGTACACCACCCTCGGCGTAAACCTGAGATTTCTTGTCGCGATCGACGTGTGCAGTTGAGGGTGACAAGACTTCAACAGCAAGATCAGGCGCACCCGTTATTTTTTCTTCTTGCACGATCGCTAAGCGCGGTTGCAAGACAAAAATAATATCGGGTTCAACCGTGGTAAATGCGGAAAAACAAACATCAACCGGTGCGAAAAGCACTAAGCCGGCTCTATGCTCTTGGTTGTATAGCTCCAACTGGAAAAAAAGATTGGCAAGGCACTTTTGATGCTTGGTGCGCGGCGCGGGCGACATATACAACACCCCCTCGATAATCTCATATCGCAAACCATCTTCCGGCAGGCGACGAAAATCATCGTAAGTCCATTTTCCTTGCTGCGGCCATGCGCATGTTTTGGGCAAATTCGGCAACGGGGAAGGAGAACTGTCGATGATTAATGTCATGGCTGGGCCCTCACGTTTTCTAATTGATTCCACATCAGGAAAATAATTTCTGGCGACGGGAAAGTCAAGCCGTAAAAATGGCGGAGCGAGAATTTGGAGAAAGGCGGACAACAGGCGTCATTCTCAAAAACTGGAACCGAAATAATTCATCGTCAAAATCGTTTGATGCTCCATGCCGCCGCCGATCACGGATTCGCAGATGCCATATTTGTCGAGCGGAAATGGAAACGGCCCGTAGCGCGTTTCAAAGGTCTGAAGAATTTGCGGCACGACCTGATCCAAGCGCGCTTTGGCGGCGGCAGCTTGATTGGAGAAAAGGTAGTATTCCGTCGGAATCATGCCGGACGACGGGGAGGCATAGGTGGAGCGAAAGACTTCGAAAGGATGAAAAGGAAGAATAGTTCTTCATGGCGGGAAAGTCAAGCCGCAAGAATTTGTGTCGGCACTGCCTGAACTAGGAGGAAGACTAGGAGCAGATATCATCACTCCCACGGCCGGGTAAACCCGGTCATGGTCTGAAATTCGGCGAAGCGTTGATGGATTTCCTCCCAGCTCAAATCGCGTATACGCTCGAGACTGAATCTTTCCACGCAGAAGCTGGCAAAGGTGCTGCCGTAGACCACGGCCTGGCGCAAGGTGGCGTCGTCGAATTTTCCGGCCTTGGCAATAAAACCCATAAAGCCACCGGCAAAGGTGTCGCCCGCGCCGGTCGGGTCGAAGGCGTTTTCCAATGGAAAGGCGGGCGCCCAGAAAAACTGATCGCCGCTGATCATGACTGCACCGTGCTCGCCTTTCTTGATGATGATAATTCGCGGTCCGAGATCGCGGATCTGGCGCGCAGCCTTGACGAGATTGGGCTCGCGCGCCAGCAACCGCGCTTCGGAATCATTCACCAGCAAGACATCGATGCGTTTCAACACACGCGCCAGGGCTTCGGGTGCGCCCTCGATCCAGTAGTTCATGGTATCGAGGGCAACGAGTTTTGGATGGCGCACCTGGTCGAGCACGTCGAGCTGCAGATCCGGTCCGATATTGCCAAGAAAGACGAAGGGCGTGTCGCGATATTTTTCCGGAATCTTCGGCTTGAAAGTTTCGAAGACGTTCAGGTGCGTGAAGAGTGTTTCACGCGTGTTCAAATCAAGATGATATTTGGCGCCCCACCGAAAGCTTTTACCGGGCTTGATCTCCAAGCCGGAGAGATCGATATGGCGCCGCCGAAAATATTCCAGCTCGGCTCTGGGGAAATCTTCGCCCACGACGCCGACCAGATTCACGCCGGTAAAATAACTGGCGGTCACGCCGCAAAACACCGCGGTGCCGCCGATAGCGTCCTCGATCTGGCTGAAAGGCGTTTGAATAGTATCCAATCCGATCGATCCGACGACGAGCAAACTCATATAAAAAACCTCTTGAATAGGATTCGTAGTCGCCCCTTCAGGAACTGAGCTTCGAGCCAGTCCGGAAACCCTGGAAACGTCAGCCCGAATGGCCCCTAAAGCGGCTTGTGTGAGAAGCTGGTGTAGTCGTGAACGGCGCCAAAAGGCGCTACTACGAACACTCTTCTCACATTTTCTCAGGCGCGCTGACATTGAGCAGACGCAGGGCATTACTCAATACAATACGCGCGGCTTCCACCAAATGCAGACGTGCCTGGGTCAGGATCCCGTCGTCAGTTACCACACGATGATGATGATAAAACAAATGAAACGCGCCGGCGAGCTCGTGCAAGTAGATCGTGAGGCGATGCGGCTCCAGCGCTTGCGCGGCTTTGAGCACGATCTCCGGATATTCGGCCAGCTTTTTGATCAGAGCCAGCTCCTCCGCCGTTTTGAGCTGGCTCGCGTCATATTCGTTTGCAAGCGGCACGCCTTGTTCCCGGGCGAACGCCACAATATTGCACACGCGCGCGTGCGCATATTGCACGTAGAACACCGGATTCTCGTCCGTCTGTTTCTTGGCGAGGTCGATATCGAAATCCATGGGCGTGTCCAGCTTGCGCATCAGGAAGAAGTAACGCGCAGCATCCACGCCGGCTTCGTCGAGCAACTCGCGCATTTCGACAATATTACCGCTGCGCTTCGACATTTTCACGACTTCACCGCCGCGCAGAAGATTCACTTGTTGGATGATATAAACCTCAAAGCTTCCTTTGGCATAGCCGAGCGCTTCCAATCCTGCTTTCATCCGCATGATGTGCGCGTGATGGTCCGGCCCCCACAAATCGATCAACTGTGTGTAGCCGCGGCGGTATTTGTCCATGTGATAGGCAAGATCGCCGAGGAAATACGTGGGCTCGCCGTCTTTTTTCACCAGCACGCGATCTTCGCTGTCGCCGAATTGCGCTGAAGCAAACCAGAGTGCTCCGTCCTTCGTATAGGTGAAATTTTTCTCGCGCAAAAGCCGCAACACTTCTTCTTCGCGCTTGCTGGCCAGCAGGCTTTGCTCGCTGAACCAAACGTCATAGTGAACCCGATATTCTGCCAGCACTTCTTTTTGCGCCGTGATCATGCACGCGAGAGCCCAGGCCGTGAGTTTCTCGCTGCGTTCATCTATCGCCATCGCGACGAAGCGATCGTGAAATTCCTCGTGCAAGTTCCGCGCGAGATCCTTGACGTATTCGCCATGGTAACCGTCTTCCGGAAAGGGCTCTTCCCGGCCGAACAATGCCATGTAGCGCGAACTCACGGAATAGCCCAGCGCTTTCACGCGCTGGCCGGCGTCATTGATGTAGTATTCGCGTGTGACCTCCGCGCCCGCGGCCTGCATGAGGTTCGCCATGACATCACCGATCGCCGCGGCGCGCGCGCTCACAATATTGAGCGGCCCGGTGGGGTTGGCGCTCACAAATTCAAAATTGAATTTCTGGCCTTTGGCCCAAGCGCCGCGACCATAATTTTCACGTTGCTTCAAAATCTCCGTGACGAGACTTTGCCAATAGGCTGCGCCCAGGCGAAAATTGACAAAGCCCGGGCCGTCGATGCTGATGTCCGATATCAGGTGGCGATCATACTCCAAAGCCGCGACAAGTTTTTCGGCAATGGCTCTGGGCGATTGCCGCAGTGACTTGGCAAGCGTCATCGCGATGGTGGTGGCGAAGTCGCCGAAACTATCCTGGCGCGGGCGGGCGAGGACAATGGTTTCAACGGGCCAGCCCAACCTGTTCAATGCGGCCCCGATCATTTCACGCAAGTATTTCTCAAGGTCTAAGGGCATCTCTTCAACCTGTTATGCTGATTCTCGCTGCAGAATATAATAAATCAAAGAAAAGTTCATCACAACTGGCATTTGCCTTGGCGCTTCCGTTTCACGTTCTTGAGACTCGCAGCGCGTTACGGTTGATCGCGAATCTCCTCGGTCTCCGCGTCCCCCCATAAGCGCTCGAGCCCGTAAAACTGGCGCGTCTCCGGCTGAAAGACGTGCACGACAAAATCCACGAAATCCAGCAATATCCAGTGCGCGCGCTCGCGGCCCTCGATGTGCCAAAGCCTCACCTCTTCCAGCTCTAATTGCTCGGCAATATGATCGGCAATCGCGCGCACGTGCGTATCCGTTGCACCGGTACAGAGCACGAAATAATCCGCAATACTCGTCAAGGGGCGAAGAAACAAAATCTTGATGTTCTCTGCTTTTTTTTCGAGTGCAAGATGCGCTGCATGCAAGGCAGTCTGTTTGGTCAATGCCTCTTTTTCAGCAGAATATGTGCGCGACGGCCTCTGCGGTGACGATGGTGACGTGTCGATCTCGAGCCTCCATAATGTCGTAATCCCATCTCAACAATAAAGCGGCATGCCGGTCTTTATTTCTTGTATTTTACCAAAGACTTGCGGCGGCAGGATTTCGCGCATACAGTGAAAATGCCCAAGCGGGCAGGCGCGATACCCCAGGTGGCTGCATGGGCGGCATTTGACGCGTTGATTCTCAATGACACGCGAAGAAGCAAGTTGTGGAAAAAACCCCAAGGGCCTGGTGGTCGAGCCGAAGATGGCCAGCACCGGCGTGCGCACCGCTTCGGCGATGTGCATCAAGCCCGAATCGTTGGCAACCAACAATTGGCATCTTTTCACGATTGCAGCGGAGGCCAATAAGGAACACTTTCCGGTCAAATCCAAAACCCGCTCACGATTTTGCTGCCTGAGAACCTGCGCCAAGCCACAATCTTGTCCACCACCCAAAACGGCGACGGCAGAGGCGCCATCTTCTCGAAGCAGGCATCCGGCCAACTCCGCAAAATACTCGAGCGGCCATCGTTTGGTGAAAAAGCCCGCACCCGGGGCTAAACCAATCATATTTTGCCCATGTCTCCAGCCCGCGGCCAGCAATACGCGTTCGGCTTCCTGCTCGTGTTGCGACGTCCAGTAAATCTCCGTGCTCGTGTCGTCGTCCTGCACGCCCAGAGGCGCGGCGGCTTGCAAATAACGTTGCCGCACCGGCGGAATGCCCGCCATCGTGCTGCATTTAAAACGAACATAGAACCAGCGGCGCAGGCGATGTTTGTGATAGCCAAAACGGTGCTGCGTGCCGCACATGAGGCCGAGCAGCAACGTACGAAAATTGCGATGCAGATCCAACACCACGTCATATTTGCGGCGCCGCAAATCCAGGCCAAGATGCAATAAGCCGCGCAGACCTGCGTGCTTGCGCACGGTGTACACGGAATTCACCGCCGGATGATGGCGTATGAGCTCGCAAAATTCTTCCTTCACGGCCACGTCGATTACAGCTTGCGGAAAACGCTTCCGCAAGCCGCTGAACAACGGCGTGGCGAGCACGAGGTCGCCGATCGCACTCAGGCGCAAAACCAAAATCCTCTGCGGGGAGATCCCTGCAGGCGCCGGCATCACCCCGGATTCGACATGCAAATTCAACTGGTTTTATGTGTCCATCGTTTTGCGAAACCAATTCACTGTCTTTTGCAGGCCGGTTTCGAGATCGACCATCGGGCTCCACTCCAGCAGGCTTTTCGCGAGGGTGATGTCCGGCTGGCGAATTTTGGGATCGTCCACGGGCAAGGGCCTTTCGACGATCTTGCTCTTGCTGCCGGTCAGGCGAATGATCATTTGCGCCATTTCACGGATTGTCATCTCGAGCGGGTTTCCAATATTGACCGGCTCGTGATAGTCGGACATCAACAAGCGATAAATGCCTTCGACCAAATCTGCGACGTAACAAAAGCTGCGTGTCTGCGAACCGTCGCCAAAAACCGTGATGGGCTCGTCGCGCAAGGCCTGGGGCACGAACGCGGGAATGGCGCGACCGTCATTGTGGCGCATGCGCGGGCCGTAGGTGTTGAAAATGCGTACGATTTTGGTATCTACACCGTGCGTACGATGATAAGCCATGGTTAAGGCTTCGGCAAAACGCTTGGCTTCGTCATACACCCCGCGCGGACCGACGGGATTGACATGGCCCCAATAGTCTTCGCGCTGCGGATGTTCGAGCGGGTCGCCATAAACTTCGGAAGTGGAAGCGAGCAGAAAAGTCGCGCCTTTATATTTGGCCAGGCCCAACGCCTTGTGCGTGCCCAGCGCGCCGACTTTCAAGGTTTGAATGGGAAACTGCAAATAGTCCATCGGGCTGGCGGGCGAAGCGAAATGCAGCACATAGTCAATTTCTCCTGAAACGAAAATATACTCGGTGACGTCGTGTTTCACGAAAGCGAAGCTCTCGCCCTGCAGATGCTCGATATTCGGAGTGGATCCGGTGATCAGATTATCCATGGCGATTACTTCGTGGCCTTTTTTCAAGAGATACTCGCACAAATGTGATCCCAGGAATCCGGCGCCGCCGGTTACCAGTGTTCTCGGCATCAAAACTCCTCTGAAGTCAATTCGAGATAATTTCCAATTTGGCCGCCAGGCCGCGCGAGGCACGCCAGTTCAGCCGGCCGTCTTCCAGGTAAATAATCATGGTTTCAACCTCCGGCAGACTGTCCGCCAATGCCACGGCTCGTTCAGGACCGAGCACGAACATCGCCGTGGAAAAAGCATCGGCAATCATCGCACTCTGCGCTGTGACCGTAGCGCTCACCGTGGTGCGGCTACCGTTGTCAATACCGGCGGGAAAACCGGTGCGCGGATTGAGGATGTGATGATAGCGCTGGCCGGCTTCCTCAAAGAACCTTTCGTAGTCACCGCTGGTGGACACCGCGCCGCCGTCCATCTTGAAACGCGCAAAGAATTTGTCCCTTTGCCTCGGATGTTGCACCCAGATATGCCGCCGTCCTCGCGTGAGCGCAGAAACGCTTGCGCAGAAGTCCCCTCCGGCTTCGACGATTGCGTCCTGGTAACCGCGCCTTTGCAATACGCGTAAACCGCGCTCGACGATGAACCCTTTCGCGATGCCGCCAAGATCGAACGCCATGCCGGTTTGCTGCAAACGCAACAGAGCGCCATAATGCCCGTTTGCCGGCGAGAACGGAATTTCATAGAGTTGGACCCGTCGAAAATTCACCAGCGGCAAGCTGGCTTGGAGGTCTTCCCGGGCGGGCCGATGCAAACGGTCCGTGCCGAATCCCCAGAGCTGCATCAACGGTGCGATGGTGACGTCGAAAGCACCCGAGGAAATCCGGCTAACGTCCAGGGCTGTACGCAGAATGGTGTCTAGCTCCGCCGAAACGGCAAAGGAGTCGGCGCGGGAGGGCTGATCGGGCAAGTGGGCCGCCCAACGATTGATGGCAGTCACCTCGCTGTCGTCACGATAGAACGACATGGCGGAATCCAGGCGCGCCATCTCTTTGAAAGCGGCGTCCATGTCGCTCAGGGCTCGCTGTTCGGCCTGGGCATCGGCTAGAAAGAGGCGAATCGACGCGGCCGTATCCATCATCACACGCGCCTGCCGCACGGTGTGAATTTCAGGCGCGTTGCAAGCCAGGCAACTGAGCAGCGAGGTCGACAGGAAGAGGGTGCAGATGCGACTCAACTTTCGCGCCAGCCGTGAAGGACCGCTGAAGGTCCCTGGCGTGGCTTCTACTAAAAAGGAAATCAACAACGGGCAGCAACAACGCAACCTGTTACTCATCCGTTGCGTTGCTGCTGCCCGTTGAAAAGTTTTTTGCTTCTTTTGCAAAGATGCTACTCTTAATGTTCCCGCGCCGTGACGAAGTGTACCAGATTCGTCAATGCGTTTTTATAAGGAGAGGGATGAAAAGGCTCCAGCAGCCGGACGGCTTCGCCAGCAAGGCGTTGCGCCATTTCGTTGGCATAGTGGACGCCACCATGGTTCTCGATGAAGCTCACGATACGGCGATAATCGCTTTTACGCGCGCGCCAGCTCGCGCCGCGACGCACCAGACGAATCACACTTTTCGCTTCGCTTTTGTCCGCCTTTTTCAGGGCGTGCAACAACGGCAAGGTAATTTGGTTTTCACGAATGTCATTGCCCACAGATTTGCCCATGCTGTTTTCCTCGCCGAGTAAATCGAGCAAGTCATCACGAATTTGAAAGGCAATGCCGGCTTTCTCGCCAAACTGGCCCATGCTCGTGATCTCCTCCTCCGACAGCTCACCGGCCAGGCTGCCGAGCTGGCACGCAGCGGAAATGAGCGCCGCGGTTTTGTCGGCCACGAGACGAAAATAGATTTCCTCTTCCATCCAGTAATCGCGGCGGCGCTCGAGCTGCAGAAGCTCGCCCGAGCTCATGCGCTCCGCGGTATGCGAGATGATGGAAAACGCCTTCATATCGCCGATGTGCAGCATCGCCAGCAGCGCCTTGGAAAACAAATAGTCGCCCATCAGCACCGAGACTTTGTTTTTCCAGATGGAATTGATGGACGGAAAGCCGCGCCGGCGATCCGCATCGTCGACAACATCATCGTGCACAAGCGTCGCGGTGTGCAGCAACTCGAGAATGGCCGCAGCCTTCAAGCGTTTCGAAGAAGACGGCGCGCCGCTCAGGCGGCTGATCAGAAGCACGAGAATGGGTCGCAAACGCTTACCGCGTTGCGCGACCAGATATCGCACGACTTGATCGATCAGAAAGACGTCGGATCTGAGCATGGCCTTAAATTCCTGCTCGAATTCGGCCAGGTCGTCTTTGATCGGTTCAATGATTTCTTTCAGCGTCAACCCGCTCCTCCTTCCGCTAGGCATGGAATTTATGCGGGTCGATGCCGGCGCAGAGCGCGCTGTGCATTTTCCAACAAATCCTCTCTCCGTCACCGTGTGGGTAAAGTCAAGGCCTGATTTTCTGCGCCAGCCTCTGCGCCGCGTGCCTGCAAAACGTTTCAGCCTGACGCACCATCCAAGTTTGAGACCCCTGCGTTCAATTGTGCACCGCAAACAAAAATAGAAATTGGGAAAGGGTGGCCGCATCTCCATCTTCAAAAAACTCAGCCTCCATTTCCCAAAACTTTGACGAAATTACACATTCAAGCAGCGTTTGTCAATGAGAAATTTGGCCGGTAACCATGCAAATCACGCACCATTGACTTTGTGAGAAATTTGGCTTTCTTAGACAAGATAATCACACGAGGACAACATGCCCATCACCACCATTTGCTGGAACCACGGCAAAATCCGCATGATCGATCAAACGCGCTTGCCGGAGGAATTGGTTTATTTGGAAATCGATCAACTTGAAACTCTAGCCGAAGCAATCAAAAGTCTGCGCGTGCGCGGTGCGCCCGCCCTCGGAATTGCAGGCGCCTTCGGCGTTTTGTTGAGCGCGCAATCCAGCCCTCCGGGCGACAAGCGGGCCTTTTTTGCCAAGCTCGCAGATGATATCGAATTCTTACGTCGCACGCGGCCAACGGCGGTCAATCTCGGTTGGGCCTTGGATCGCCTGCGGGTCGTGGCGCAAGCACACCAGGCCGCGTCCCTCGAACGCATTCGAGAGGAACTGCAGCAAGAAGCCTTCAAGCTCTTTGAAGAAAATCGCCAAACCTGCCGCAGGTTGGGCCGGCATGGAGCGGAATTGGTACCGCAGGAGGCAACCGTCATCACACATTGCAACACCGGCGCTTTGGTTGCCGCGGACTTTGGCACGGCGCTCGGGGTTTTACTCACGGCGCATGCGCAAGGCAAAAAGCTGCACGTGATCGTTGATGAAACCAGGCCGCTGCTGCAAGGCGCGCGCCTGAACATGTGGGAATTGCAGCAAGAAGGAATCCCATGCACCTTGATCTGCGACAATATGGCCGCCTTCTACATGCAACGCCAGCACGTCGATTTCTGCATCGTAGGCGCCGATCGCATCGCTGCCAACGGCGACACCGCAAACAAGATAGGAACCTATTCGTTGGCGGTGAATGCCCAGTATCACAAAATTCCGTTTTATGTCGCGGCACCGATTTCAACCATTGACGTTGCGCTCGCGACGGGCGATAAGATCCCAATAGAAGAACGCCAGCCGGAAGAAATCACCGGCCCCTTCGGGCGGCGTATGGCGCCGGCGGGAAGCCGGGCCTACAATCCCGCCTTCGACGTCACACCACACGAATTGATCACGGCCATCATAACCGAAGCCGGCGTCTTGCGACCGCCTTTTGAAATCAACCTGCAACGGCTCACTTCCAAAAAGCAACCCTCAACGCTCAAGTGAAAATCCGCCTTTGTTTTCTGGATTTTGAAATTTGCCCCTTGACACTCTTGTAAAAAAACTGTAATATGCGGCGTGCTTCAACGAGCAGATCTCAAGCCTTTATCCTTGCCGCCGGCTACGCCTGCGGGCGTCTTAGGAGAAGGCTTTTTTTATGCGTCCGCCACACGCCTGAAAAAACGTTCGCAACGACGCATTGGCAGAATGCGACAAAGGATGAAAACCACGCCTAGCCGATTCAAAGCCCAGATCATGGACGCGCCCGGAATGAGCCGCACGCTGGCGCGTCTCGCGAATGAAATCATCGAATCCAACCGCGGGGTGGACAAGCTCGTGTTTGTGGGTATTCGCACGCGTGGCGTGGAAGTGGCGCAGCGTTTGATCGAGAAAATTGAGCAATTCGAAGGCCGCAGGCTGCCGCTCGGCTCGCTGGACGTGACGCTGTATCGCGACGACCTGTCGTATAACCAGCACGGCTCGCTGCGCCGCATGAAAAAATCGCGCGTGCAGGCCACGGACATTCCGTTCGATCTCGAAGGCAAAATCGTGATTCTCGTCGATGACGTGTTGTACACGGGCCGCACGATTCGTGCGGCCTTGGATGCTTTGATGGATTTTGGCAGGCCCGCGAAAATCCGGCTGGCGGTGATCATCGATCGCGGGCATCGCGAATTGCCGATTCGCGCGGATTTTACCGGTAAAGAAATCGTAACGACGCCGGGCGAGGAAGTCCGGGTCAAATTGGCAAATGTCGATGGCGCGGAAGGCGTGGACCTGGTTGAAGTCTTGGAGGAAGGACCGGCTTGAGCTTTTGCATGAAAAAACCACTCGCCGCCCCGTCGCTGCGACGCAAATCGCGACATGAAACAGGGGTCTAAATGGTCATTTCGAAACACCTGCTGGGTCTGGCCACTACGACTCGTGAAGAAATTGCTCTGATTCTAAAAACGGCCCAGTATTTCAAAGAAGTTCTTTCCCGTCCCATTCCCAAAGTTCCCACGCTGCGCGGCAAAACCATCATCAATCTTTTTTTTGAAAACTCCACTCGCACTCGCATTTCCTTCGAGCTGGCAGAAAAACGCCTTTCGGCAGATACGATCAATTTCTCCGCCACGGGATCGTCCGTGAGCAAAGGTGAAACGCTGCGTGATACGGTGCGCAACCTCGAAGCCATGAAAATCGACATGGTGGTGCTGCGCCATCCGGCTGCCGGCACGCCGCATCTGCTGGCGCATTGGCTCGAAGCAGGTGTGATCAACGCCGGCGACGGGCAGCATGAACATCCCACGCAGGCGCTGCTGGATATGATGACTTTAGCCGATAAATTTGGCACGCTCGAGAACCTCAAAGTGGTTCTGGTGGGCGATATTCAACACAGCCGCGTCGCACGCAGCAATATCCACGGCCTCAAGAAGATGGGCGCGCGGGTCGGCGTGTGTGCGCCGGCAACGCTACTGCCGCGCAATTTTACCGAAGCTTTCGGGGAAGAGGTTCACGTCTTCACGAACGTCGATGAAGCGCTGCGGTGGGCTGACGTACTCAACATTTTGCGCTTGCAGCTCGAGCGCATGCACAACGGTCTGCTGCCGTCACTACGGGAATATGCCGCATCTTTCGGGCTCGATCGCACGCGTCTCGAAGCGGCAAAGAAAGAGATCGTCATCCTGCATCCGGGCCCGATCAATCGCGGCGTGGAGCTGTCCAGCGATATTGCCGACAGCGAGTATTCATTGATCATCGACCAAGTCACCAACGGCGTAGCGGTGCGCATGGCCGTGTTGTACCTCAAATGCGGTGGAGATTTGGAGATTGCCAATGGTACGGGGTGAGGATTGAGGATGGTGGGTAGTAGATGGTGGATAGAAGATAGTGGAGAGTGGATAGTGAAGATTGCAGGTACTACCCACCCTCTACTATCTTCTATCCACTATCAACTAAACACGCTACAATACAAACCATGCAAGCATCAAACTGGAGGTTGAATTCATGAGCATGGTAGAACACTATCACCGCCTCTGCGCTTATGATGCATGGGCCAACCGCGAGGTGCTGGCGTTTTTCAAGCAAGCCGCTGCGCCACCACCACGGGCGTTGAGATTCTTTGCGCACGTGCTCGCGGCGGAGTTTTTGTGGTTGAATCGCATGGAGAATGAAAAGCAGGAGCTCGCCGTTTGGCCCGAATTCTCGCTGGCAGAATGTGAAACACATCTCGCCAGGCTGGCGGCGAAGTGGCAGACTTTTATGAAAAATTTGACGGCAGCAAGGCTTGCGCACATGGTGGTCTACAAGAACACGAAAGGCGAAGATTGGAGCAGCACGGTGAACGATATCTTAACGCACGTGTTCATGCACGCCGCTTATCATCGCGGGCAGATTGCCACGGCCATGCGCGACGCCGGCCACATCCCCGCGTACACGGACTTCATTCATGCCGTTCGTTCGGGATCGGTGAAGTGAGCTGAGAACTCCGAAATTGCCTTGGCGATATACTCGATTTGGAGTTCTTCGAGCTCCGGAAACATCGGCAAGGAAAGAATCTCCTGGGAAGCTCTTGTGGCTTCGGGGAAATCGCGGGCGGCATGAGCAAGATAAGCATATGCCTTTAAATTAGGCAGCGCGATGGGATAGTGTATGCCCGTGTCGATACCTCTGGAGCGCAAGTGCTCTTGCAGTTGCTGACGGCGGCCGTGCTTGACTCTGATAACATAGAGATGATAGACCGCCGTGACGTTGTCAATTTCAACCGGTGCACTCACGCCTGTATTGCGCAGGAGGTCATTGTAGATCGCGGCATTTTTGCGCCGGTTTTCGTTCCATTCCGAAAGATGGCGTAATTTGACTTGCAAAACTGCGGCCTGCATTCCATCCAACCGGCTGTTCACTCCCTCGATTTCATGATCGTATTTATCCCGCCGGCCATGATTTGCAATCATTCTTGCTTTTAGCGCCAATCCGTCGTCGTTCGTTACCAAGGCACCAGCATCGCCATAAGCTCCCAGATTCTTTCCCGGATAAAAACTGAAGCAGGCGATATCTCCGAACGTTCCAATGCGTCTTCCTCTGTAGAGCGCGCCGTGCGCCTGGGCAGCATCCTCAACCACAATAAGCTGGTGCCGTCGCGCCAGGTCCAAAATGGGATCCATATCCGCGGGTTGGCCATAAAGATGTACCGGAACGATCACCTTCGTCCGGGGCGTGATTTTTTCTGCAATCTTGTCAACGTTAATGTTGTAAGTCCCAGGATCGATATCCACAAATACTGCTTTGGCCCCAGCCATCGTGATTGCTTCGGACGTCGCAATGAAGCTATTCGCTGCGGTGATGACTTCATCTTCTCTGCCGACGTTCAGAGCACGCAGTGCGAGGTACAAAGCATCGGTGCCGTTAGCCACGCCGATGCAATGCTTGGTATTACAAAAGCCGGCAAATGCGCGTTCAAAGGATTCGACATGGGGACCGCCTATAAAAGCGGCGGCGTTGATGACCTCCGCAATCGCACTGTCGATTTCAGTTTTTATCGAATCATACTGGCGCTTGAGATCAATGAAAGGAATGCGCATTTCTTCTCCAATGAATTCGTTCTTTGCCTGTTTTGCTCAATTTGCTTCAGGCTTTGCCTGAATGTCCCCAAGGATATGAAGGAAATTTGGTGACTATTCAGCTCAAAAAAAGCAGAGTAAACGGATGAAGCAGATTGAACGGATAGTGATTCTGCAAAACAAGTTTTAGAAATCCGCTTTATCCGTTCAATCCGCTTACAAGAAACAGGAGCTGA
>JBOHQX010000387.1:0-2263 GCA_050732395.1 bacterium | reverse complement strand
GGGCACGTGCTCAATGCTATGCGCACCGCCCTAAACCCTCCGCTCCATGCCCTCTGCCCTCTGCTCCATGCCCTCTGCCCTCTGCCCCACGCCCTCCGCCCTCTGCCCCAACGCAGCACTCAAAATTCTTTCCTGTGTTGCTTCTCCAGCGTCAAACTCGCCTTGGAGGCAGCCCTGGTGCAAGACCAGAATACGGTCGCTCATGCCGAGAATCTCGGGCAATTCGGAAGAAATCATGATGATGCCCACGCCTTGTGCGGTGAGCCGGTTCATGAGTTGGTAGATTTCGACCTTGGCGCCGACGTCGATGCCGCGCGTGCACTCGTCGAAAATCAAGATATCGGCGGCGCAGCCGAGCCATTTGGCGAGCACCACCTTCTGCTGATTGCCGCCGCTGAGGTACAAGACTCTTTGATTCAATCCCGGGGTTCTGATGCGCAGATCTGCCACCAGACTTCCGGCTTGTTTTTCTTCGGCCGCGGCGTTCAGCACACCGAGCCGTGAAAGCTTCTTCAGGCTGGGTAAGCTCATGTTGTGCTGCACGGATAAAACCATGACCAGGCCCTGGGTTTTGCGATCTTCCGTGAGAAACCCCAGGCGAAGCTTGATGGCCGCCGCCGGCGATTTGATCCGAACCTCCTGACCTTTTACCCAAATACGGCCGGCATCAATTGGATCGACGCCGAATATCGCACGCGCCAGCTCCGTGCGTCCCGCACCCAGCACGCCGGCGACGCCCAGCACTTCACCGCGGCGCAGGGAAAAACTGATGTCTTTCAATTTGGCACCGCGCGTCAAATTCTCCACGCGCAGCAATTCTTCTCCCGCCTGCGCTTTTTGTTTGGGGTAATGCTCTTTCAATTCCCGGTTCGCCATCAAGCGCACCAACTGAGCGGCAGACACTTCCGTGACGCGATGGGTGGCGATGTATTTGCCATCGCGCAGCACGGTGACGCGATCACCGATCGCAAAAAGCTCTTCGAGCCGGTGGGAGATGTAGACAATGGCTACGCCCTGGGCCTGGAGGCGACGGATCGTGGCGAACAACTCCTGGATTTCAATATCTGTCAACGCCGAAGTGGGCTCGTCCATGATCAAAATCTTCGCATCGACCGAGAGGGCCTTCGCCACTTCCACCATCTGTTGTTGCGCCACACTCAAGGCTCGCACGGATGTACGGGGATCGAAGCGCACGCCCAGCGCGTCGAGCAGTTTTGCCGCATGGCCAAGTATCTTCTTTTGATGGACGATGCCGGCGAAGTGCGGCTCATGGCCGAGGAAAATGTTATCAGCCGCGGAAAGTTGCGGAATCAAATTGAATTCTTGATAGATGATGCTGATGCCGAGCTGGCGTGCGTGCTTGGGGCTCTTGATTTCAAGTGGCCGATTCTCCCAAACAATCTCGCCGCCGTCTTTGGGATAGGCCCCGCTCATGATTTTCATGAGCGTGGATTTACCCGCGCCATTTTCGCCGAGCAGGACGTGAACTTCGCCGCGGACCAACTCGAAATCGACGCCGTCCAGAGCCACCACCCCCGGAAACGTTTTCCGGATGCCGCGCATTTTGATAATAAACTCGTTCGGCATAGAACGGTTCTCGGTCAGATTTATTGATCGGTCACGGCACACACCACGAGAGGAGGCATTGACAATGACGAGCTACTATAAACACAAAAAATCAAAATGTCAAAAAATATCGTACGCGCTCTTGACCATCGATACCGCGCGCGATCTGGCCGAATGCGTGGCGCAACGGCGTTGAGGCATGCGCGCGAGAATTCGCTGGCAGAAGTGTTGAAAATTCCTATCTTTTTCAACTTTAAAGATTGTACCAATGTGACTATTCAGCTCCTCACCCCCGGTGATCGGGGTTGGTTCGGCAAGCAACACCACCGTGTCATCCCGTAGGGATCTAGTTAAGTTTCTGGCACGGTGCTTGTGCTGAAAAAGATGCCTCCTGCATGACATGTTGCTTGGAAGCGGGTTTCTCCCGACTGGGCGTTTGTTCGCCTCCTAACACTTTCTGTCATCCAGGAGGGAACCCTTTAAGCACAAGGCACGAGGTTATGCTCAAAAAGTCTCCTCCTGAGTGACAGGTTACTTGGAAGATCACCTACCGGGCGGTGGTCTCTTGAACCTTAGTACAAGATTTCACAATTACGATGACGTAAAAGCGAACACAAGAATTCACATCGATAGCAATTGCATTATGAAACATACATCACAAAATTCATGAGATACTGCGCACTGTCGTAGAACCCTT
>JBOHQX010000386.1:0-19044 GCA_050732395.1 bacterium | reverse complement strand
TCGAGGTTCCACATGCGTATTTGCTTTTGGATGGCGCCGCGCGGAGGGCCGCGCTTTATTTGCTGCATCGCAACGAAGCCCGGGAGCGCGTCGACGGCAAACTGCTTTCCGCGGAAGATGCGGCCCTGGTCATGGAATTGAGCGGTATTGACGCCATTTACGGTATCGAACTGCTGAGTGAGCATTTGGCACGTTTCGCACGCACGTCGGAAAAGCAGATGCTTTTTACTCCTTTCAGCCCGGCGGAGGGCTTCGCCACGAGCCGCGATCATGCGCTGCGCGCTATCGGCGACGTCGCTTCCGACCCCTGGGATGGCCGTCCCGCGCGCGAGGGGCATTTTACCGGCCTTTTGCGCACGCGCTTTCCACACTTTGAGCTCAAGAATCTAACGCCGGTCCTGGACGGGATGCGGCTCATCAAAAGCCCGGCGGAGCTCGCGCTCATGCGCAAAGCCGCGCGCCTCTCCGGCCTCGCGTTGCTGGAGGGCATGCGCTCGACCAATCCCGGCCTGTACGAATACGAGCTTGACGCCATGGCGAAATTCATTTACTATCGCAACGGTGCACAAGGAGAAGCCTATCAATCGATCATTGCCAGCGCTTCGAACGCGTGGTTCCCACATTATAAACTGAACAAACGCCAAATGCAGAACGGCGATTTCTTGCTGATGGATTTTGCACCAGACGTCGGCTATTATATGAGCGACGTCACCCGCATGTGGCCGGTGAATGGCAAGTTCAATTCCTGGCAAATGGAGCTGTATGATTTTTATCTCGGTTGCTACGAAGCCATTCTCGCTGCGATTCGCCCAGGCGTGACCGCCGCGACCATCAAACAGGAGGCCGCAAAAACCATGGAGACACAGCTAGCCAAAAGCAAGTTTTCGCAACCGCATCATCATAAAGCGGCGCGCGAGTTCGTTGAATCCTATCGCGCCGGCGCCATGAATCCTAACACCACCTTGGGCCATTGGATCGGCATGGCCACACACGACGTCGGGATGCACACCGGCCCGCTGCAGCCCGGCATGGTTTTCACCATCGAGCCGGCCTTGCGTGTGCCGGAAGAAAAGATTTACATTCGTCTTGAAGACGTGGTCGTCATCACCGCCACTGGCAAAGAGGTTTTGTCCGATTTTGTCCCGAGGGATCGCAGCCGCATTGAAAAGATCATGGCTGAGCGTGGCATGCTCGAGGAATATGCCGCAGAACAATGGACGAGCAATTAATTCAATTGCATGATTTTCGACGATAGGCGGCATCATCGCGGTTTGGCGGTGAGCTCAAGCAGATAGCTGACAGGCTGCGGCC
Source organism: bacterium (assembly GCA_050732395.1). Taxonomy (GTDB): domain Bacteria; phylum Zhuqueibacterota; class Zhuqueibacteria; order Zhuqueibacterales; family Zhuqueibacteraceae; genus JBIOXB01. The sequence goes on along the minus strand of JBOHQX010000386.1, from coordinate 17,733 downwards.
AAAAAAAATCAGTTGCGATGCCATCTTCCTCAATTCCTTCACGCGGCAAACCTGCAGATTACGGGCAAGAGATTGTCCTGCGCCGTTTCCGCATTTCCGCAATGCATGTTTCCTTCAAAGATAAGAACGTTCTCGATTTCGGCTGCGGTAACGGGGCGCAGACCATACAATTTCTCGGTGCCGGTGCAAAAATCTGCGCGATTGACATTGACCCGCGCGATTTGCAAATCCTGAGCAACCATTTGCGCGAACGGAATCGCCATGACATTCTACCGGTGCAGTACGACGGCGCTCATTTGCCGGTCGCGAGTGGCGCCATGGATCTGGTCACCAGCTTCGAAGTGCTCGAGCACGTGCCGGATGAAGCCGCGGCCTTGCAGGAAATCCACCGGGTGCTGAAGCCCGGCGGCGAGATCATTTTTTCCGTGCCCAACAAATGGTGGATTTTCGAAACGCACGGGGCGCGCTTGCCTTTGCTGAAATGGAACCGCGTGCCTTTCTTCTCGTGGCTGCCGCGCCGCTTGCATCGCCGCTTTGCCAACGCCCGCATCTATCGGCGGCGCGAGATCGTGAGGCTGTTGCAACAACATCGCTTCGAGATTCTGCACACGGCTTACGTTGCCGCGCCCATGGATGTTCTGAATTCACCGGCCCTCAAACGCCTGGCGCGTGCCACCTTATTCGGTCAAGATACGACGCGCTTTGCCTGCCTGGCAACGGCGATCTTCATTCACGGCCGGAAGCTGTAAGGCGGACTGGCCCGAAGCCGTTTTCGGGCAGGAGTAACTCTTCAGGTACCTATTGAAGGCAAAACTATTTGGGGCAAAACCATGAAGCACAAAAGAAGCTTTTAATAGTTTTGCCCTGAATAGTCTTGCCTTTTTGGGAAAACACCTGAATAGCTGGGGCAGGATTTTATTTTCAGCTGGGCACTCTTCCGTCGTTGGGAGCAGAGAGCCCTAAGAGTAATATTCTTTGCTTGATTCTTCACGCGCTTGAAACAGGAACTTACGATGACCTTATCCGTCTAATTGTCGCAAAAAATGCTGGCCGGAATATCGACAACAGACGCAACGACTGCCGCGGATTTCGAGCTCATCCAGGCTTTCCGCGCGGGCGACGACCAAGCCTTTACCGCGCTGGTACAAAAGTATCAACAGCACGTTTTCAATCTGATTTTTCATCATTCCGGCCCCGCCGTGGAAGTAGAGGATCTGGCGCAGGAGGTATTTCTCAAAATCTATGCGAAGTTGAAAAATTTTCAGGGCCGCGCCTCGTTTCGCACCTGGCTGTATCGCGTCACCTTGAACGTGTGCATCGATCACGCGCGCAAGAAAAAAGTGCGGCGCATGTTGTCATTGGAGAGCTTGAGTGAATGGGCGAAAGCCCGGCTGTCTTTACGAAACACCGCTTCCCCTTCTCCCCAAGCAGAAGCCGAGGCCGGCGAGTTACGTGGCCAAATTCAACGCGCGCTCGCGCAACTGCCCGAGGAGTTCCGCCAGCCGCTGATCCTGCGCGACGTGGAAGGTCTCGAGTACGGGGAGATCGCAGCGATTACCGGCACCCAACTGGGAACGGTCAAATCGCGCATTTTTCGCGGCCGGCAGCGCCTGCGCGAATTGCTGGCGCCCTATCGGAAGGAAGTGTCATGAACCATCACATCGCGGCTGAAAGTCTATCCGCCTATCTCGACGGTGCTTTGCCTCCGGTCGACATGCAAGCAGCGGCGCAGCATTTGGCCGAGTGCATGACCTGCAGGCGGGAATTGGAAACATTGCAACAAGCCAGCGCGCTGTTACGGGAACAGCCGCCTTACCCCGTGCCGCCTTTCTTTGCCGCGCGCCTGGCGAATAAAATCAGCTCGCACCGCATGCCCAGCCTGTCGGCGGACTTCGTTTGGTTGGGAATACGTCTGGTACCGGCGCTGGCCGTGCTGCTCGCCATTGTGCTGATCTGGGCGCCGTTCGAGTCAGCAGAGCCCTTGCTTGACGAGAATGACTATTTATCCGCTGCCGGCGCCGGATCGGCAATGTCTTTGCTGGCCGAGAACAGCGCGGCGATGACAAAGGAAGAAATTCTGGAGCTCGTCGTTCTGAGCTCTCCCTCCGTACAAGAATAGGTTGAGCATGAACTTGCAAAATACGAAAACGGCGGCGGTAGCAATGTTCATTGGCACGCTGCTGCTCGGCGCCGTCGTTGGCGTGGTTGTGGATCGCACGCTGCTATTGGACGGTTCATCCTTACGGGCTTCTCGCCAACGCCTGGATCGGACTCCCGGATCGGCAAGGTTTTTCATGCGGCATTTCTCCGACCAGCTCGAGCTCACATCGGACCAGCAAGCCGCACTGGATAGCATTCTCGCCAGCAATCGCCAGCAATTCGACGAGCTGCGGCGTCGCTTACACCCGCGCTTTTCAGCGCTGCGCGATTCCCTGGATCAACAAATCCTGGTGATTCTCACGCCGGAGCAAAGAGAAAAATTTCACGCGCTTAAGAGAAGAGCCCCGAGACATTTATGGGAAAGAAGACGGGAGAGAGAAGAAAGGTAACGGCTCAAAGTATCTTCATGGCCACTTGAAAATAATTATTGGTTTCGCCCAAAACTTCGTACCGCACCGGGAATGAAGTCGAAAAATCGAGAAACGCCCTGAACTCATGGAGCGGCACTCCGAACTCGTCGAAGATCAAAATATCATCCTTTTTCAATTTTGTTGCAAGCGCCGCCAGCACAAAAAGAGTTGAGGAGTATAAGTCGGCATCCAGATGAATCACCGCCCTCCGGTCCAACGAAAAAACTTTCAAAAAATCGTAAAGCGTGTCTTGAAAAAGGCCGGCGACCAGACGGCACCTTTGATCATTGATCTGCGGCGGCCGGGATGCCGTTGAGAAAGCCCCTTTTCGCAGCAGTCCAAAATCTTCAGGCAGGCCCCGGAAAGAATCAAAGCCGACAAATTTCGAGGAGGGGTGTTTGTTGTTTTCAACCCACCAGCTCAGCGAGTGCCCGCTCGCAACTCCGAATTCAAGATAGTCGATCTCACCCTGGAGCTGCTCTTGTATAAGCAGAAATTGAAAAAGCTCATATCTTTTCGAGGGATTCGGATGTGGAACGCGAAAATCTCCGAATTTTAGTACGAAGTGACTGTGGCACCACTTCGAGTATTTGGAAAGATAAACAAAATTTTCCAATAGGCCGAGGAACGGCGAGGTCACACGATGTAGTTTCAGCCTGACGAACCAGTATTTCAAATGCCGCCTGAATCTTACCTTCGAGTCCAGCTTCATTTGATCCTTTTAAAAATGTGAAAACCGTTTTCGGTTTTCACCACCGCGCTGACGTCACCGGGTTTGAGCGCGAGAATGGCTTTTTCGAATGCGGGAGAAAAATCACCGGGAAAGGCGTCGCCGAGATCGCCGCCCTTTGCTCCTGTGACGCTGATCGATTTTTTCGCGGCGAGCTGCTGGAAATCGGCGCCGGCTTTCAATTCCAGTAAAATCGCGTCGGCCTCAGCTTGAGTTTTCACCAAGATCATGGCGGCGCGGAAAGGCTCACCTTTAAAAGCGCTTTCACTGCCGGTCACCGACTCGCTCCAAATGTACCCTACGGCCGCCACTTGCAGCCATTTGTCACGCGTCCCCATCACCTGCATGGCCGTGCCCTTGATCAGGGCGCCGATTTTTTCGCCGCCCGGCGTGGCGCGCAGGTTTTCTTCCGGAACTTTGACAAAAACCATTTTCCCTTTGTAAAATGCTTCTTGCGCAATCACTAAAACCGTTGCGCCCAGCACCAAACCGCTCAAAAATCCGGCAAAATACTTCGTCATTTTCCTCCTCCTCCGAAGGCGATGGAATCCAATCGCATACTAGAACACTATTCGTTGCTCATCACGTCTTCCGGCGTTTCGCGATGCAACGCGACTTCTAACCGCGTTGACGTCTCGGCCCGCACTTCGATTTTTTCAAAACGTGCGGTTTGATAGCCTTTCTTCTGAACATGCACTTCATAAACGCCCGGCAACAGCAAACGATCAAAGCGACCGTACTCCGGGTGCGAGTGGCGCGGTTTCACGTAATTTCGCTCGAAGCCGTTGACCACTATTTCCGCTTCCAACGGCGCACCGGTTTCCGCGTCGACAACATGACCGCAGATGCCGGAACGCAAAGCGCGCTCCAGCAAAAACATCGCGCCGTTGACGTTCTGTTGCGACAGATGAAACAAATCATCGAGCGGGGGAAAATATTCTTCACCCGTTTCACAAATGAAATCAATCACGCCGCCCGCGCCATACATCCACACCGAGCTTTGCCCCACCCGGCCGTTGAGCGGTAGCACGTTGTAAGCGCCCTGGCCGGAGAGCCTGCCGATGCGGGAGGCATATTGGCGGGCAATGTCCAAAATCAAATCCTGGTCGGGTGCGCGATGGAAATTGCCCCAGGGGTACAACACTGCCTCACCATAGCTGTGAAACGAAACACCGATCACGAAATTCTGCTGCAGCTCGAGATTGCGCAACGTTTGAATTTCCGTTTCTGAAAAAGCGGATCGGCCGCGATAAAACCAGCTTCCGGCCTCGCCTTCCCCGCCTTCTTCCCAATTGTAGTCATAATTTCGATTCAAGTCAACGCCGTCGACCAGGGGGTTGAACTGGCCGTCATCGTCATTATCCCGCAGGTTTTTTCGCCACCAGGGGAACTGGCGCTGATTTTCCAGGATGTACTGATACCCGTCCGGGTTGACCAGCGGCACGAGCCAAATATCCAGACTATCGAGCAAGCGCCGATGGCGTGCGCTCATCTCGTAATTCGTCAGCAATTCCTGTATGAGGGCACTGCAAATATACACACCTGCTGGCTCGCGGGCATGATGCAAGGCCGTGAATAAAACCGCCGGCTCGTCTTCTTCGATCTCAGGGTGATCGGAAAGCCGGATGGCAATAATGGGATGCAGGCGGGCGGTGCTCGTGCCGATGTGATGCAGCCTCGCCAGATGCGGAAAATCTCGAATCAAATCGTTGAATTGTTGCTCCAAGCCGGCCAGTGTGGGATAAGCTTCAGGGACGACGGCGGTATGTTCATGTCGCGGAGGGAAACTGGGCAGTAAACCGGCATGCGAGGTGGAAAACAAAAAAATCTCCTCCGGCTTACTGGGAGAGAAGAAATGGGATAACAAAGAACGGAATGACCATGGCTCGCGCGGCACGCCGGGCTGGCCGGCTGTGGGCAACTGCGGATATTTTGATCGATTTTTTCGCACGAGCATCACACTCGTCTGCACGGCGGTTGCCAGCGCCGCCAACACGATCAATCTGCACGCCAGCGCGCCGGCATGACCGCGGGAATAAAATGGGCGGACCAGCGCGGGGTAGAATCTCGAAATGATCTGAGCCGTACGTCTCCGCATAAATCCCCTCGGAAAGTTAAGTTGTGGTGATCGGCGGCGATGCGTCAAAGATCAGGATGCTTCATCATTTCTGGAAGAATCCAGGTTTGCGCCATGCAGTAAACCGATGTTCGCGGCGTGCGCGCAAATGGATTCTGGTGAAATGACAAGACGGCCTCGCTGGATGTAGAAAGGTAAAGTGGCGGCAACATACAAAAGTCGGCAATGGCAAGCAAGTTAAAATTCGCTAACCTCTTGACACCGGGAGGCATTCAAATTCGCCTCGGCAAAGCGGCGCTTAAATTCCGGCGAAAAACTTTACCGAGGCACGCGCGAGAGTTAAAAGCGGGGAAAAAGCAACGCCCAAAACAAAAGTGGGCACTGCTAAAACCGCCAACAAAACAATGGCCGAGCTCGAAACGGGCAATGATGCGGCGGCGGGCTGGGCAGGTGAGGCGAGGTACATCGCCTTGAAGATACGCGCATAATAATACAAGGAGATAACGGTATTGATCACGGCCACGACTGCGAGCCAATAGAATTGCTCGCTGCCGCGGATCACTGCGGCGAGCAAATAGAATTTGCCAACGAAACCGATGGTAACGGGCAAACCGGTGAGCGAGAACAGAAACAGGGTCATGCAGGCGGCCACCACCGGCGCACGATAGCCGAGGCCGTTGTACTCCTCCACGCGCTCGCTGCCTATCAGTTCCTGCACAATGATAACCACCAGAAACGCGCCGAGGTTCATCAAGTAGTAGGCGACGAGATAAAACATCGTCGCATGGATGCCTTCCGGCGTAAGCAATACCACGCCGATGAGGGCGTAACCCGCATGGGCAATACTGGAGTAAGCCAGCAGGCGTTTGATGTTGCTTTGAGAAATGGCGACGAGATTGCCCAGGGTCATGGTGGCCGCGGCGACCACGGCAAGCAATTGCTGCCAATTCACTCCGGCAATCGCCGCCCAATCGTGGCCGTCGCTCACCGACAGGCCGGTCGTTACAAATCGAATGAGCAAGGCAAAGCCCGCGGCTTTCGGACCGACGCTGAAGAACGCCGTGATCGGCGTCGGCGCGCCTTCGTAAACGTCTGGTACCCAAAAATGAAACGGCACCGAAGCGATCTTATATCCAAAACCGGCGAGGATCAACAAGAAAGCGACAAACAGCGCCAGCGGATTGGGCGAGCCATTGGCAAGGTGATTGGCCATCTCATGAATGTTGAGCGTGCCCGTCATGCCGTACAGCAGCGAAAAACCGTACAGCATCAATCCCGAGGAAAAAGCGCCGTAGATCGTGTATTTCAATCCGGCTTCGCTGGAACGTTTGACGCTTTTCAAATAGGTCGCCAGCGCGAAGGAGGAGATGCTGACGGTTTCAATGGCAATGAAGATCGTGAGCAGGCTGGTGGCGGAGGCCATCCAGAACATGCCCAGGGTAGTGGCAGTGAGCAGAATGAAGTATTCACCGACGTTGCGCCCGGCCAGCTCGAGCGAAGAGAAAGACATGAAGACGACGAAAATCATGCTGGCCAGAAAAATCAATTTGAAAAAAAACGCAAAAGGATCGACGGCCATCATGTTGTTGAAAATGCCGCGCGCCGGCTCGTTGAATTGCGCGATCAACGCAATCAGAGTGACGATACCTCCAGCCACGGTCACAAGGCCGAGCCAGGGCGTTTGCTCGCGCTTGACGAACATATCCATCACCATCAACACGAGCATCAAGCCCACCAAAACCAACTCGGGCAGAAAATGGGCCATGCTGGCGATATTGTCTTGCAGACGTGCAGAGAAATCCATACGGACCTTTTCAAAGTCGATTCATGATGGGAGTAACCAGTAGAAGCAATAGAGTTGGAAATGGCTATTCACATCGCTATTGGCAAAGCAACTTCGTCAACGCGATTTTTTGAACATCTTTTGCAGCAACGGCAATACCGGCACCAAATCGCCGGCCAGCCATTCCGGTTTCAGCCAAAAGCCCGGCAAGACTTTCGAATGCAACCAGCCTTGCTCGTCCGGCCGGATAGGCTGCCAAATGCCGTTTTGGTTTTCAAAAAACTCGACTTTATCAAGTGGCGGATCGATGATCCAATATTCTTTCACACCGTGCTCCGCGTACAGCACGAATTTATGGCCGCGATCGTGTTTACGGCTTGATTTTGACAGAATCTCGATGCATAAATCCGGTGCACCGTCAATGTATTTTTCGCCAATAATGTGTGCGCGTTCATTGCTGATGAAAAACACATCTGGTTCCACAGCTTGATATTCCGACAACCGAACCGTCGTGGTTGGAATGAAAACCTTGCCCAGGCCGCGTTGCTCAACAAAAAGCCCCAAGAGCTGAGTCAGCCAACTGTTTATTAGTCCATGCCTCGGCACAGCCGGCGAATCACGAATGATTTTTCCGTCGAGCAGATCCGCCTTTACGCCTTCGGAAATCATTTCATAAAACTGCTCGAACGTGATAAGCTCGTCTGTCTCGGCGCGCTCGTTTTTTTTGACGTCCCGCTTTTTGGCTATCGTATACCCCATGTTCCCACCTCATGAATTGTACTCCGTACGCGCAAAAGGAATCAGTATTCCCTGATCAGTACACAGCCATAACCGATTACTGATCACTGATTACTGATTACTGATCACTGACAACTGAAAAGCGTTCACCTCATCCCCCACATCGCCGGCGCCGCGTCCTTCACCACAGTGACCAGGTTATTCAAGGATACTTCCATCATATTCAATATCGTGGCGGGATAAATGCCGAGGTAAATCACGATCACGGCCAGGGGCACGAGCGTGAACAATTCGCGGCGATCGATTTCGGGTAAGTCGGCATATTTCGGATTGAGCTTGCCGAGAAACATGCGTTGCAGCGTCCACAGCATGTAGCCCGCCACCAGCACGATGCCCAGTGTGCCAACGATCGTGTATATGCGCAAATCAAATACGCTCGAGCTGAAGGCACCGAGAAAGCTGAGCGCTTCGCTGATGAAGCTCGACAGCCCTGGCAAGCCGAGATTCGCGAAGAATGCGATGGTGACGATGCCGGTGTAAATCGGCATATTCTGCGCCAGCCCGCCAAAGCCGTCAATGTCGCGATGGTGGGCGCGATCGTAAATCACGCCGACCAGAAGAAACAGCATTGCGGTCACGGTGCCGTGATTGAACATTTGCAGCACCGCACCGTTCATGCCCAGGGGTGTCAGGCCGATCATGCCGAGCATGACCAAGCCCATGTGACCGATCGAGGAATAAGCCACGAGCTTTTTCAAGTCCGTTTGCGCCATCGCGCACAATGCCGCATACACAATGCTGATCACGGCAATGGTCGCGAAACCATAGGCGAAAGGCGGATATTTCACCGCATCGGGCAACATGGGAAAGCTGATGCGCAACATGCCGTACGTTCCCATTTTCAAGAGCACGCCGGCCAGAATCACGCTGATGGCGGTGGGCGCCTCGACGTGAGCATCGGGCAGCCAGGTGTGAAACGGGAAGGCCGGCACTTTGATCGCGAAGCCGACGTACAGCGCCGCAAAAATCAGCAGGCGAATGGTGAAATTGGACAGCAAGCCAAAATGGTTGGCTTGATCCATCATGTGCAGCATATTGAAGGTGTAGCCGCCCGTCGCCGGGTCTTTGACGTTGAAATACAACACCAGCATCGCGATCAGCATCAACACCGAACCGAACAGAGTGTAGAGGAAGAATTTGATGGCGGCATATTCGCGCCGCGGCCCGCCCCAAACGCCGATCAAAAAGTACATCGGCAGCAGCATGACTTCCCAGAAAATATAAAAGAGAAAAAAGTCCAGCGCGGCGAACACGCCCATCATGCCGGCATCGAGCAAGAGAAAGAGAGAAAAATAGCCCTTCACGGCCTTGTCAATGTTCCATGAGGCGAAGATGCATAAAAAGGAGAGCAGGGCCGTGAGCAGGACCATGGTAACGGAGAGGCCGTCGATGCCAAGATAGTACCAAATATTATATGACGGAATCCAGCGGTATTGCTCGACGTATTGCATGGTCGAGGTCGTGCGGTCGAAATCAAAGAAGATCAAAACTGCCAGAAGGAGCTGCAACCCGGTGGCAATGGCCGCGGTCCAGCGAACTAGATTTTGCTGCCGTTCGTTTTTGGGGAGCAACAAGACGATCACCGCGCCGATAATCGGCAGGAAAATCAACCAAGTCAGGACATTTGGAATCATTGCGGCCTCGGATAAAGTTTCACAAAGCTGACAGCTTTTCGTAAGAGGCGTTAAACAAACATGATTTGCAGCACAAACAACAATACCACGGCGCCGAGCGCCATCAGAATATAGGCCTGCACTTTGCCGGTTTGCACCTCGCGCAAATTACGTCCAAACCAATCAATCGCATCCGCTACCCAATTCACCGCACCATCGACGATCTTGTTGTCGTTCCAGCCGGCGGCCCACGAACCCAGCACCGTGATGCGAGCGACGCCATTCACCACGCCGTCAATGACGACCCGATCAATCCACGCCGCAGTGCGGCTGATCGTGGTCGTGGCGGCAAGGATCGTGGCGGCATACAACTCATCGAAATACCATTTGTTCAGCAAGAATTGATACAGCTTGGGAAAACGGCTGGCGACAGCGTCGGCGGATATTCTTTTCCAAAAATACACCGAGGTTGAAAGCAGAATACCGAGGCTGGCAATGCCGATGGAAACAATCATCGCCATCGTATGCGCGGTATGCGCGGTCGATTCCGCAACGTGTTCAATCGCCTCCAGACCACCGTTCGGCAACCCGGGTTTTGTCACCAAATGCTCGAACCACTTGCCGTAGCCGCCCACGACGGAGAGAAAGCCGAGCACGAACAGCGGAATGACCATCACCCCCGGAGATTCATGGGCGTGTTCAAGAACCTCCTGGCGCGCGGGCTGGCCGGCAAAGGTGAGATACAGCATGCGAAACATGTAGAACGCCGTGAGGCCGGCGGAAATCACGAGCGCGGCGAAAACCAGCAGGTGCACCGGGTGCATGCCGGTCATGGCCTTTTCCAGGGCGGCCGCCAGAATTGCGTCTTTGCTGAAGAAGCCGGACAGAAAGGGCACGCCCGCAATTGCGCAGGTGGCGACCGCCATGGCTGCAAACGTGACCGGCATTTTGCGCCGCAGTCCGCCCATGTTGCGCATGTCTTGCGGATCGGTGTGATGATCATGCAAATGATGCAATGATTGATGCATGGCGTGAATCACCGAGCCGGAGCCCAAAAAGAGGCAGGCCTTGAAAAAGGCGTGCGTCATCAAATGAAAAAGCCCCGCGGAATATCCGCCCACACCGAGCGCCGCGATCATGTAACCCAACTGGCTGACGGTGGAATAGGCCAGTACCTTTTTAATATCCATTTGCGTCATCGCAATGGTCGCGGCCATGAACGCGGTTATCGTTCCTATGACGGCCACGACCAGGAGCGCGTCGGCGTTGTACAAAACATACGTTCTACCTACCATGTACACGCCGGCAGCCACCATAGTAGCGGCGTGAATGAGGGCTGAGACCGGCGTCGGACCTTCCATCGCATCCGGCAGCCAGACGTGTAGCGGAAATTGTGCGGATTTGCCAATCGCGCCACAAAAAATCAAAATGCCCGCAGCCGTCAGCCAGCCGCCCGCGAGCCGGCCGTTGGCAATGCCTTGAAATACGTCGGCGAAATTCATGGTGCCGAGCGTTGCGAAGATGATCATAATGCCGGTGAACATCCCTATGTCGCCGACGCGGTTGACAATGAACGCCTTCTTGCTCGCATTGGCGGCCGAGTCTTTTTCAAACCAATGGCCGATCAAAAAGTAAGAGCAGACGCCGACGAGCTCCCAAAAAACATAAATGCTGAAGAAGCTATCGACCAACACCAATCCGAGCATGGAAAAAGAGAACAAGCCGAGATAGGCAAAATAGCGGCTGTAGCGCACGTCGCCATGCAAATAGCCGATCGAGTAAAGATGCACCAGCGCGCTCACCAGTGTCACGACAAAGAGCATCACGGCGGTGAGATTGTCGACGAGCAGGCCAAAAGCAATGTCATACTGGCCGAGGCTAATCCAACGGAAGCTGTGCGTGACCTTGAAATTCGGATCATATTGTGCAAAAACACGGCCCAGGATCAAGATGGCAAAAATCAAGCAGGCGAACATGGCACCGGTCGGCAGCCAGTCGCCCTGACGCGGCAAGCGCTTGCCAAAAAAAATCTGAACCACGAACGCCGCCAATGGCAGCAGCAGGATGATGAGGGCGTATTGCGTTATCGTGTCCAATGCCGAATCCTTTTTTTAGCCACGGAACTGCACGGAAAGGGGCAAAATACCAATCGCCTATTTTACAAGGCGCTTGAATTCACATTTCTTTTCACCAAAATTCAACAGCAAGCCGACCCTAGATCCCGTGCCTTTCAAGTAATTCAATAGTTGGGCTTCATGCTGTGCATTATATTCTTTCTCTGCCTTGATTTCAACAATGACCTTGCCTTCAACAAATAAATCTGTGATATAATGCCCTACTCTCAAGCTCTTATACAAAACTTCTATCGCAAATTGCTGCTGTACAAACAATCCTCTGCTCTTCAATTCTTCAAGAAGCGCATTTTCATACACTTTTTCTAAAAAGCCGTAGCCTAACACTTTCCACACTTCAAAAGCAGCGCCGAGTATTTGCTCCGTGATTTCAGCGTACAGAAGTTTCCCCATGACTCCGCCCCTCAAAAAAATTGTTTCCGTGAATTTCCGTGTGTTTCCGTGGCTAAAATCACCGCGCAAGCGAGTCGGCTTCGTCGAGGTCCACGGACTGCATGCGCTGGTAAATATTCAGCACGATGGCGAGCGCGACCGCTGCGCCCGCCGCAGCGATAATAATGGTGAAAATTCCGAAGACCTGGCCGCCCAAATCATGATCCAGATAACGCGCGAAGGCAATAAAATTGATGTTGGCCGCGTTGATGATCAATTCCACGCCCATGAGCACGGTCACGGCGTTGCGTTTGGTGATCACCGCAATCAACCCGAGCGTGAACAAGACCGCGGCGAGAATCAGGAAATGATGCAATCCCACCGGGCTCATTGGGCCTCCCTTCGGCGTGAGAGGTAGGCTGCGCCCACCAGCGCGGCCAGCAACAAGACCGACACGATTTCAAAGGGAATGAGGTAATCGGTCATGAGCAAATTGCCGAGATTTCGCACCGTTGGCTCCATGTCGGCGCTGGTCAACACGTTCCAGGGATTGCTGAGAATCACGTGTATCAAGATGGCCGCAACGGCGGCACAAACGAGAGTTGCCGGCCAGACGCGCAGCGTGCCGGTGCGCATTTCTGCGCCGGTGAAGCGCTGCGAGAGCATCACGCCAAACAGCAGCAACACCAGGATGCCGCCAACGTAAATCAGCATTTGCGTGGCCGCGAGAAAATCGGCGCCGAGCATCACGTAGATTGCCGCAACGCCTGCGAAAGCGAACAGCAAACCGACGGCGTTATGAATGATGTTGCGCGCGAAGACCATGATCGAGGCGGAAAACAACGTCAAGGCCGCGATCAAGTAAAACATGACGTCAAAAGCACCCATGAGTGATTCCTCTTCGTTTAAGCTTGCGCATGGCGCATGGCGAATTCTCCACGCTCTGCACTATGCGCTCTGCGCCATGCCTCAAACCAACATCCACAAACCAACGGCAAAAATACACGCAAAGGCAAACGGGGTGAGCACTTTCCAGGAGAGATACATCAGTTGATCGACCCTTAAACGGGGCAAAGTCCAACGCAGCCACATCTGCAAGAAGACCAGCGCCAGGGCTTTGGCGGACAACCAGAACACACCCCATACACCGCCGTTGAGAAACGGGATAAGCTCTCCAAACGGGCTAGACCAACTGCCGAGAAACAGCGCGGACGCCAGAATCGAAACGATCACCATTTCGGCGTATTCGGTCAGCATGAAAATCGACCACTTGAAGCCGCTGTACTCGGTGTGAAAACCGGCGACCAGCTCGGATTCGGCTTCGGGGAGATCGAAAGGCGTGCGATTGCATTCCGCCAAAGTCGCGATAAACAGAATACCAAAAGCGATCAGATTGAAAGGAAAATAGCGCCAGATGAGCCATTGATGAATGCCGCCGGCTTGCGCCAGGCTGATTTCTTGAAAACTCAACGAGCCCACCTGCATGATGACCACGAGGATCGCCAAGGCGGCGGGAATCTCATAGCTCACAATTTGTGCCGCGGCCCGCATGCCGCCGAGCAGCGACCACTTGTTATTCGAGGCCCAGCCCGCCAGCAGAATAGCAATCACGGTGAGCGAGGTAATGGCAACGACAAAGAATACTCCGATGTCGAAATCCGCGAACACTATGTTGCGCGCATACGGAAACGCTGCAAAGGCGGCGCAGGGTGCGGCGAAGGCGAGCAGGGGCGCCATCAAATGCAGCGGTTTGTCGGCTGCACTCGGCACGATGTCTTCCTTTTGCAGCAGCTTGATAGCGTCGGCCAAAGTCTGGAGCAAACCACTCGGGCCCACTTCCATTGGCCCAAGGCGGTCTTGCATCCACGCTGAGACTTTGCGTTCGAGATATACCAAAACGAGTGCATTGATTGCCAGCAGGGTTGCAATCAACACGCCGCCGGCGAACATCACCAGAATACTAATCAGCGTGGTAGAAAAACTGGAGAAAAATGGGATGCTTTGCAGGCTTGCTACCAGCTCTTGCATGAACAATTCTCCTCAGCACACTGCACCGTGCACCGTGTACCGTGACTCAACATTTATGTTGAGAGAAAAAACACACACAGGTGACTCCACTGTCTTCGCTCAACATTCATGCTCAAAGCGTAAACCGTGCGGCATAAATGTGGCGTTATACCGCTTCACTGACCAGCTCATCTTTATGGGTGACTGCCGGAGCGGGCGTTTTAGAGTAAAATTCCGGCGCGGCTTCGCGGGCATATTTGCCGGTTTCGGGCTTGTCCCATTGCAGATCGCCCTTGCGCCAAACGTACGCCAGACCGACCAGCAATATTGCGACGAAAACGGTCATTTCTACAAAAGCAAAAAGCCCGAGATTCTTGAACACAACGGCCCAGGGAAACAGGAAGGCGACTTCGACGTCGAAGATCAGAAAGATCAGGGCAATAACATAAAAGCGATTGTTGAATTGAATCCAGGACTGGCCCACGGGCTGTTCGCCGCATTCATAGGTGGAAAGCTTCACCGCGGAAGGATGGCGAGGTTGCAGTAGACGGGAGATAAGCAGGTTGACGCCGGCGAAAGCGATGCCGACGATGAAAAACGTCAGCGCAACGCTGAAATCGAAGAGCATGTTTCCTTCCCTCGCACACAGATGCAAAAGCTGCCGTTCGATGCGGTTTCCTTCGCAAAAAGTGCGAATAGGATATAAAAAAATGGGCAGAGAGTCAAGCGAAAATTCCGTTTATGATCAATCGCAAAGAAATTTGGCCGCGGAAATTCACGAAAGATAGATTTCAATCAGAGACAATACAAACTAGATTCAACATTCGGCCGTGCCTGAACGCGCGACTGCAGGATTCTCAGCTTTATTGCCGCGGTCAAATTCTTTCTCCTGGGCGAATGAACGTGCCACTGGCGCCGCCGGTCTTTTTCACGAGTCGAATCTCGCCGATGACCATGTCTTTGTCCACGGCTTTACACATGTCATATAACGTCAGTGCGGCGACACTCACGGCCGTGAGTGCTTCCATTTCTACGCCGGTCTTGGCGCTACAGCGCGCGACGGCTTCAATCTCCAGGTGATCCGTGGCGCTTGCAATTTGCACCTCGACGAATTCCACACCGAGCGGGTGGCACAGTGGTATTAGTTCGCCCGTGCGCTTGGCTGCCATTACGCCCGCCACGCGTGCGACCTCAATCACATTGCCTTTCGGCAATTCGTTGCGTGCCAGCAACGCAAGGGTCTGGGCGCGCATGAAGATTTTTCCGCGCGCGATGGCTTCGCGGCGGGAGGCGTCTTTCTTTCCGACGTCGACCATGGTTGCCTGGCCGCGCGGATTCGCATGGCTTAGCTTTTTGTCAGACATTGTTTCTCCGAAAAAGTTTTCGAGCGGTTGATGGCGATGCAATTCTGGCAGATCGATCTTTCAGGCTGGCACAGACTAATAGTCAAAATTTCACACTTTTCCAAATCACAAGAATTGAAGAGAAATAACTCACTTTGAAAAATCTTGACTTAATCCATTCCGGCATTCTGGCACTGAGATTGCAATTCCTAGCTGCGGCTGTTCATTAGTGAAACCGCCGAAGATTTCCGAGTGAGTGCGGATTTGCCCGGCTTGAGCAAGGATGACGTCAAGATCAGTTACGAAGACGGCGTGCTCACGATTAGGGGTGAGAAGAAGCAGGAGAGTGAAAGCAAGGATAAAAACTATCATCGCGTCGAACGCAGTTATGGCATGTTCGAGCGCTCCTTCCGCCTGCCCTCGCGCATCGAGGCCAACGCGATCGAAGCCAAGTTTAAAGATGGCGTATTGAATTTACGCCTTCCCAAGTCCGAGGAGGCGAGACCGAAGGAAATTCCGATCAAGATCAGCTAATTGTGCGAGGCAGAGATTCATTCACGACCGCCATCTCTGGTCCGAGGTGGCGGTTATTTTTTTTGTGAGTAGCGATCTGCCAAAATCATCGTTGTAACTTTACGATTTTTTTGTTACACTCGCGGCATTCGAAACGATAAGTTTCACTTGGCAGAGAGGCAATTCATGCCGGTACGCTCCGTTTCTCCTCGAGTTTTGTTTCTCATTTACTGCACTTTGCACGGGGCGGCCGCACATGCACAGTACTCCTCACCCCAGCACGGCAAACGCGTCGAAGATCTCGTCATTACCAATGCTCTTGTGATTGAAGGGGAGGCCACACCCGCTGAAGGTCCGGTGGACATCATCATCAAAAAAAATCGCATTGTGAGCATCAATCGCCCCCGGCCGGACTCCGATTACCGCAATTTCGACGCGCTCCTCGACGCCAAAGACAAATACGTGTTGCCGGGATTCATCAATATGCACGGGCATCTGCAGGACGAGCGTGGCGGCAGGTTCGTGCCGTTTGAGTATCAATACAAGCTTTGGCTCGGCGCCGGGGTCACCACGATTCGCGACGTGGGTAGCGACCACGACAAGGCTCTGATCGAGAAGCATAGGAGCGCAACCAACGAAATCGCAGCACCGCGCATGTGGCTGTACATGTGGTGTCCGGGCGGCACCGGTGAAACGGAGATCCGCAGCAGAGTCCGCGAGCTCAAAGCCAAAGGCGCGGACGGTTTGAAATGCCATCAAATGGATCGTTTCACGTTCGGCCTGGTCGCAGACGAGGCGAAAAAGCAGGGCCTGAAAATCGCCCATCACGTCGGCGTGGAGGACGCGAATGCTTGGGATGACATCCGTGGCGGCACGGCAACCATCGAGCATTGGTACGGCGTGCCCGACGCCGCGCTCGATGGTGTGCAAAACTTTCCGCCGGATTTCAATTACAGCAACGAATTACACCGTTTCAGATACGCCGGCCGTCTGTGGCGCGAGGCCAATCCGGAGAAGCTGCAGAGAGTGCTCCAGGCTCTGGTTGAAGCCGGCGTGGCATGGGATCCGACCTTTTGTATTTATGAAGCTGCACGCGACTTGCAGCGTGCGATCACCCAGCCATGGTTCAAGGATTATTTGCATCCCTCGCTCAAAGCTTTTTTCGCACCGAATCCCGACTATCACGGCTCATTCTTTTGGGGTTGGACCAACACGGATGAAGTCTATTGGAAGGAAAACTACCGGCTGTGGATGAAGGCCGTACGTGAATTTGCAAGGTTGGGCGGCATCGTCACCACCGGCGAAGATGCCGCGTTTATTTATCAAATGTACGGCTTCGGCTATTTGCGGGAATTGGAATTGCACGAAGAAGCGGGCTTTCATCCGCTCGAAGTGATCCAGCATGCCACCGCCAACGGTGCGAGAGTGTTGGGGCAGGGGCATGAGTTGGGCCGCATCAAGCCCGGATATCTCGCGGATTTGATCGTCGTCAACGGTAATCCGCTCCAAAATCTGCACGTTTTCTTTCCAAACGGCATCGATTCGACGCTTGACCAGCAGCGCAACGGTCGCGGCGGGATCGATTGGACTATCAAAGACGGTATCCCCTACCATGCGCCCACACTGCTCAGCGAAGTGCGCGAAATCGTCAAGTCCGCGCGTCGCGAACAGAATGTAGCGGAGTGATAGCTTATCCAGTGCATGACCTCGCGTGGGTGGGGGCTGCTGTGGATGGAGTTGGTTTCCAAGAGAGAAAAGAAAAATTCCAACGGATGGAAAAGCGACCAACGGATTT
>JBOHQX010000385.1:0-8648 GCA_050732395.1 bacterium | reverse complement strand
AGCAACATGTCATGCAGGAGGCATCTTTTTCAGCACAAGCACCGTGCCAGAAACTTAACAAGATCCCTACGGGATGACACGGTGGTGTTGCTTGCCGAACCAACCCCGATCACCGGGCGTCAGGAGCTGAATAGTAACGGCAAGACTATTCAGGGCAAAACCATTAACCTTTAATGAAGCTCTTAATAGTTTTGCCCGAAATGGTTTTGCCTAATGGAGGAATATCTGAATAGTTGCGTAGTTCCTAGCACTGGTTTTGCCTTTTATTTAATCACCGCGAACTTCCCTATCTTAACAGCGCTGGTTTGTTTCGCCTCCACGTGATAAATGTAGATCCCCGCCGCAATTTCCAAACCCTCCTTCGTCAACAGGTCCCAATGCACGGTGCCATTCTCGGCGCTGTTGTCCACTTCGATTACATCCACCAGCACGCCGCTGGCGCTGAAGATCTTGATGGTGCACTGCGCCGGAATGTGCGTGAACAGCAAGCGCCGGCGTTGATTGAGAAAGGGATTCGAGAGCGAGGGCTCCATCGCGTTGGTCGCGACATACGGGTTGGGAACGACCTTGATGCTCGCCATGCCGCCGGGGATTTGCTCCGCCAAACTCTCCACCGCCGGCTTCACTTGGAACAGAATGGAATCGGTTTCTGCAAACGGTCGTTGAAATGTGAGGCGATACACGTCATTCACCCGCGGCATGTCACCGGGATTCTTGATTTGACGAAAATCGAGGCTAAACACCGTTCCCGCCCAACGCACGGCTGTGCCCACAGTCACGATATGGCCGGCCAGCACATAGTCGATCGCCGGATCAAAGACGCGATTGATGTTGACATCCTGTACCAACAAATCCAGCGTTTCATACTCGCCGTTGCCGTCCCCCAAAGATTTGTTGATGACCTGAAAGTTGAAGCTTTGCCCAAGGAGCACGGCGGGGCCGGTGAGGGGCTGGCCTTCATTGCCGGTAATTTGAATGGGCAGTGTCGTGCGCGTGGTGTAAAGTTGCTCCGTGAAGATAATCTCGTATTCCCACGGAAAGAATCTTGAGTCATTCGGGCTTGGGATGACGCGAATCGGAGCGGAGCCTTTCACCCAGTCGGAGCGCTCCGGATCAAAGCGCGCCAGCAAAAGGGCCGGGGAGATCAACAATTGCATGCCATCAAAGACATCGGTGGTTAGCCCGGCTTCGTTAAAGTGCCAGTTGGGATTGCCCACCCCGGGAATCTCGCCGAACAGAATGTTTTTGCCTTGTATTTTGTCTGGATTCTCCTGGTAAACCAATGTTTCACCGACACTGACATCATACACCGAAAAGCCGCTGGTGGTATAAAGCCGGTCGGCGCGATGCCGCAAGGTTGGCGGCCGCACATAACCCAAGGTGACCGTTTGAAACTTGATTTTATAACTATGGTCTTCCTTCAGTTGCTGATTGCTGAAAACGATGGGGGTGATGGCACCCGAGCGCAGCAGCACGTCCTCACCTGCTGTGATCGGAAAGCTGGGCGCCTCATAGCCAAGCGCGGGTTGATGAGGCGTGACGACTTGCACGTTTTTCCCGACAAAACGAATCTCTTCATTCTCATCCAAATCGACCACGATGTTGTTTTCCGACGGCAGAATGCTGGCGCCCTCGGTGCCGAATTGCGCGATGCCGTAGTCATAAGCCGTCAAGGCATAGTAATAGGTACGGCCATTCTGCACATTTTCGTCGACGAAGTAATGTTGAATGCCGGTATCGTCGCCGAGATAAAAGGCCAGGCCATTGAACACGGCGAAATCGGCGAAACCCCTCTTGCCGTTTTTGAGATCGCATTGAAAAATCGGCTTCTTGCCCGCGGGATTGCCATATCCGTCAAAAAGCACTTCGGCGTCGGCGAAAAATTTGTCGGTGGCACGATACACCTTATAGCCTTCAAAATCGTTGGCGCCGCGCAGCAACGGCTCGCGCGTCAGGCGATCGGAATCACTATCCCACGACAAAAACACCTTGCCGTCCCCCGCTTTGGCGGTGAAAGTTGGCATCAGCGGCGCTTGTGCGAAACGATAATCGCTTTCATAGATCGCCTGCACCACGGTTTTCTTTGCATAGAGTGAAGGCGCGGTATGCTCGGAAGAGTTGAGCCCCGAAAGCTCTTCATATGCGTGAATTTCGGCCAGGGAGAAGCGCTCGGTTCTGCCCTTGTCAAAACGAAATTGGCCGGAGCCAAACATCTCGATGAGGTTGGTCGGGGTGCCGAAATACTCCAGCAACGAATCACTGGAAATAATCTGCCACAACTCGCGATCTTTGCCGACCATGCCGAATTGCGGATGGATGAACATTCTAAACGAGGTCAAGCCGATCATATCCGCTTCTGAAATATCGGTAGGACCAAAATTGGGCTCGCTGCCCAGGCCCTCCAAGAAGTCCGGCTTGTGGTTGGCTTCGCCCTCATCCGGCCCGAAGTAATTGAGCTCACCCGGGCCCACGCCATCCAGGCCGACATCATCGCCCGGATCCTCACCAAGATCATACACACCGTCGGCATTGGCATCAACGCCATCGCGCCAATCTTGATCTTCATCCGCATCCCAGTGATCGCGCAAATCCGATTCTTGCAGGCCATACCAGCTTAGAAATTTTTGCAGATCGGTGATGCCATCCAATCTTCCGACGATGGCGCTTGCCTGATTGTCCCGTTTTTCATCAGTTAAACCATCGTCGTCGTTGTCCTGGAAATCATTGGGAATGCCGGGGCTTTCCAAAAACGCAAAACCCATGATGCCGGGCCGTCTGCCGTCGAGTCCAATCGCATTGGAGTCCCAAGAGTAGGCCAGGTCCTGCAGCTTGTCATAATAACCCCGGTCATCGGCATCATCGCTATTGTTGATCCCACCGCCAATGCCGTTATCCAACCAGATGCCAAAGGCGGTGAATGGAAGATCGTAGTTCGAAATGTTGGAAATGTTGTATTCCCAAAACAGCGCATCGCGAGTTTGTGGATTGTTCCATTGATAGCCTCGCACTTCGACACGCAGCCCCAGGCCGCCCCAAGGCCGGCCACGCTGGACCGAAGATTCAGGCTGGATGCGCACCTGGCTTCCGCGTGGAAAATACTTTACGCGACTGCTCTGCTGGAGATACTCTTGATCCTGCGCGTCGTTGGCCGCAAGGTACGTTTCGAGTGCGGCATACTTGATCCCTCGACCAAATCTGCCATTCCATTCGCCCGGCCATTTGGTTTCCTTGCCACGGGAAGGCCAGCCACCCGTGGGCCAGGAGTTTTCGCGATTGCTGACGGCGACATAGTCTTGTAGAGGATTGAAATAACCAAAAATCGGCGCCAGCGCCCAGTTCACTGTGCCGTCCGGGTTTAGATCCATCAGTTGATTCCCCGATTGTCCGGTATATTCCGTTGCCACAAACCACAACGTGTCCAAATCATGGCGCGTGGCGATCTCCACGGGATCCGTGACCGGGATGGTGTCCTGTTCGAGAAATACCATCGCTCCCAAAAGAATCGCCAACCCATCCACCATGTAGGAGCCGGTTTGATCATTCGGCCAGCGCGAGGCACTGGGAGTGGGCCAGGAGCCTTGTCGCGTAGTGTTCGTGAAATAAATCCTGACGCGATTGCCATCCATGAATCCTTCGCGTATCGCGGCAGGATCTCCGGCGGGATCATCCGCGCCTTCATAGGGCCGGCCTTGGGCGTACAGGCTTTCGACCATCAGCGGCAGGACAATGAGAAGGAATAACTTCGCGTGCCTGGCCATATTTATGCTCACTATTCGCAGTGTGAGGTTCATTTCGATTCATTTTTGGCAGAATTGCGTTCCCGCAACTATTCACGTATATTAAAGGCAAGACTATTGGGGGCAAAACCATTGGCAGGATGCTGAAAAAGGCCAAAATTGCTCGGATTTGTCATTCCCGCGAAAGCGGGAATCCATGATTTTGTTGGGTTTTCTGGATTCCCGCTTTCGCGGGAATGACGTCCAAAGTAGTTTTTCAGCATCCTGTTAGACACAAACGAAGCAGGCAATGGTCTTGCCCTTAATGGTTTTGCCATTTGGGAAAACACCTGAATAGTTACGTGCTGCGCATTCAAGCCTTGTTCCAGTCGAAATTGGAAAATGCTTGTCCTAAGTATTCCCGCACCTCCGCAATGTCACTACGATACGTAAGATCCGGGACGTGCTCTGCAAAAGGAATGGCGACAACGGATTGTGGACGCCTGGCGATCATCATCTTCACCGCAGTTGGAAGCTCTTTCTCAAGCCGTTCCGGATGAAGCGGAGTCTTTTCAAGCTCGGGATAAATGAAATCGAAAGAAAAACGAAAAATATTCATACTCACACCGACCCGCCCGTTTTTATCTTTTAGCTTTTCCAGTTGATCGGTTGACGGCTTCTCGACAATATCAAGGAGGAATCCCTGCTCGTCCTTTCGTATGACGGCAAACGATTGAACCCGGCTGTCTTCAAACCTTAAATATCGGCGGTCATAATCGATCAGGGCGCCTGGAAGTGTGGATTCGCGCAAAGCTGTCAACGCCTTCTGCGAATATAAGTTGTCGCTGTTGCAAACTGTGAATGATTTGCCCCGCCAGTCTGCTCGAGATTGCAACGCCTGTAACAGCGCGTCCGCAGTCCCCAGCGGCTTGGTTTTTCCCGGAGGAATTGTTTGGACGGCGTAAGCGATCGCTGCGCCGTGAAATTTATTGCCGCGATCCTTCTTTCCATAATAGCTGCGGATCACCTCGTCGTTCGCACCGATGACGATGACAATATCTTGATAGCCGGCTGCACAGGCGTTGTACAGCAGATAATCCAGAAAGGGGCGATACCGATCTCCGACGCCAATCATGGCTTTGGGTTTGAGCGCCGCATCCTCCATGAGTTTTTGATCGATTTCTTGCGGCCCTGTCGTGGACAGTCTCATGCGGGAAGAGATCCCGGCAGCCAGTATGACCAGGTTGTTATGCATTGATAAAAATCACCATTGTCGTGGATGAAGCATCTTTTTCGGCATGGCGATGTGCCGGCGCAGAAAAGGATCCCTCCTGGATGACATTAGCCAGGGGATCGACTAAGAGCCTGTCCGAAAACCCTGAAATGTCATCCCGCAGGGATCTTGGTTGACTCGGGCACAGTGCCGATTTCAGGCCTAGGTGCCGAATCTACCAAGAGGCCTTCTGCATGACAGAATGAGGTTTCCGGATAGGCTCTAAGTGAACAGTGTCTAGACAATCAAGATGAAACAAACTCCTGTGCCTCCACCTGAGCACCGGTATCAACATGCACGACATATGCTTTGCCGCCGGCGTTTTCGAGGGTGCGTGCAACCTTTTGAGGCTCGTGCGGCGCATACGCGAACATGCAGCCTCCGCCGCCGGAACCGTTGATCTTGCCTCCGAGTGCGCCGTTACGCAGCGCCGCGTTCAGCATGCTATCAATCTTTGGTGTCGAGATATGCAGGGCATCTCGCAACACCCGGTGGTGTTCGTTGAGCAGCTTGCCGAAAGAAACATCATCAAGTGGCGTCCGGCTCAAAATGTTTTTCGCTTCGCGGGTTAGGTCGCGATTTTGAATGGTCGCCTGCAACAGGTCGGTTTGCTCGCGGCTCAACGCTGTGGAGAAATTCCTGATTTCATCACTGGTAGCGGATTGCAAGGAGAACTCGGGATGGCGTTGCTCCAGCAGCTTGGAGGCTTGTAGAACTTCATTCTTGACACGCTTTAATATACCCTTCGTATCTTTTGGCTGTCGCGAATCGCCGAGCACGAAAGTCCCTAGCCGTGCCTCCAGCGGCTGAACCTGGATCTCGGGGAAGAACGAGATCATCGCAGTTCCGCCATGCGTCGTCGAAAAATGATCCATCATGCCGCCGGGTTCCTTGAACTCGAGCACTTCCGCCTCAAACGCGAGCCGCCCGAGCCGTTCGGGCGGCAGCTTCGTCGCTTGATCGCTCATCCAAGCGAGAAAACAGATCCAGGCGACGACTAGCGCGGACGAGCTCGAGGTTCCCGCATTGATGGGAATAGCGCCGCGAACCACACAATCGCATCCGGCAGAAAACGTAAAACCGTGATGGCGAAGAACATTGACGCAGCTACGGAAATAATCCCGCTCTTTCACATATGGCAATGCGCTTTCGAGAGAAAAAGATTCTTTTGTGCCGATATCCGGCAATGCGATATTCACCATGAAATCATTTCGGCGAGTACCTTCCACCGAAATTCGAAGTGAAATGGCAGCAGCAATGACCGGCAATTGCAGATAATCCTGGTGTTCGCCAAAGAGGCAAATTCTGCCTGGTGAAGAGGTCTTCATGACCAGTCGGTATCCGCAGAATAGGCGTTTAAGGAATCAAACATAGAATAAAATCCTAACTTTTTTTGCCAACGGATAGATCAAGGCCAACGGATGAAAAGACTAAAAATTTTATCCGTTGGACTTAATCTATCCGTTGGAGCCGCCCGCAAGGCTACGGTTTTCAGCTTGTCTGAAAATCCGTGGTAGAACGTTAAACTGAGATTTCACTCAAAACTCAGACCTGTCATTCTGGAAGAGCTTTTTGAACTCTAGGATCATGGTGCAATTGGGCATTCCGCCAAGCGCTGAAAAAGATTTCTCCAAAATGACATCACAACAGGGCTACGCCAACTTTGCTCTGTATCAGCAATCCCAACAAATCCTTGCCTTCTACGCACTCAATCGGCATAAGCGCGCCATAGCCCGCCGGCAAAAAAAACGATCATTCCGCCAACGGCGAGCAGCCCAGCAGCGGTAAATGTGGTTACGCCTCCAAGAATAACCCCGGCCAAAAACATCGCCAATCCCGCGAGCGCGACGGCAATGCCCAACTTTCCCGAAACTGTCGTGGGGATGAGGTGATAAAATTCTCGTTGCTTTATTTCTTCCTCGCTCGTGAACTTTGCTGCCCACACTGCCTTCACCTTGGCAGCGTCCGGGGGCCCGGTGAGCCACGCGACCAGAGGAGTTGTGAGCAGCGCAACGCCTGCGCTCAAAAAAGTGGTAAGATTGAAATTGAAGCCGAAATAGAATTTTCCAACAATGCCCGCAGTCGCCCCGGCAAGATACCCGGCAATTGCAGCCTGGTGATTCGTTCGTTTCCACAATAATCCGTACAGAACGGCGACGATCCAAAGCGGCATATCCATGATGCCAATGATCGTGAGGTAAGATTCGACCGCGCCGCCCAACTGGGGCACCCAATATGAAAACAAAATCATCCCGATACCCGCGAGCAAGGTGACCAGCCTGGCAACAAACAAGATGTCCTTGTTGGTGGGCTGGCGTTTCAAGATACCGGCGTAAATATCATTCGTGAAAAGTGTTGCCACACCGTTCAGGTTTGCGGAAATGGTGGACAGTTGCGCTGAAATCAATCCACAGACCACGAGCCCCAAAATGCCATGGGGCAGAAGGTCCGCGAGCAGCGTGGGAATCGCGCTGTCCGGATTTTCGAGCCCGGGATACAAGCGCGAAGCCGCCAAGCCCGGCAAGTTCCACAACAAGGCGAATGGCGTGGTCGCAATCCCGGCAAGAACCAATCCTTTGGCCACGGTTTTCGTGCTTTCCGCACCAAAAGCGCGCTGCAGCATGCCCTGGTCGACGCATGCCCACTCAATGCCCAGCAAAAAGATGGCAAGAATAAATTTCCAATCGTAGTCACCAGTCTGAGGAATCAAATCGAGCGCGCCACCGGGGAGCGTTTCTGCAAGCGCGGGAAACCACCCGACCGCACGCATTGCCAGCGGCAAGACAATGAGCGCACCGGCCAGCATGATGACGAATTGCATCACATCCGTAAACGCGACGGACCACATTCCACCTAGCATGGTATACATCATGGCGACGACGCCAAAGACACACACCCAGAACGTGAAAGAGTGAACCTCGGTGATGGCTTGCGCTGCCACCACCGCCACGTACAACACGATGCCCAACCAAAACGTCAAACGAAACACCCAGAGCACGGCGACCATCACGCGCACCCCCTTGTCGTACCGCTGTTCAAGAAATTCCGGAATCGTTCGAATTCTGAGCCTGCGGAAAACGGGTATGACTAGGAGGCCCGCGAAGACCAAGGCCATATTACCGGTCCACGTTTGCCAGATGATGGAGATGCCATGTTTATAGACAATCCCGGCCTGGCCCACAAAGCTGTACAAATTGACGTTCGTTGCCGTCAGCACCGCCGCGAGAATGAACGGAGTGAGCTTGCGCCCCGCCAGATAAAAATCATCCGGTTCTCCGACCCAACGATAAAAAATGGCGCCAACGAAAAAGGTCAAGCCGAGAAAGCTGAAGACAATGACGTAATCAACAATGTTCATGCCTGGTCCCGATTGCCGGTGAGAATAGGGCGCCGCTTAAGTGCTCTGCCTCGTAAATTCGATGACGTATTTTGTATTGCTCAACTCGCTCCACCCTTTTTCTGTTCATCTCTGAGCTCTTAAATCCCGAAGGGATGCAATGATTATAGCTCGATTCCACGAAACCAGCATCAATAACCCCGAAGGGCATAGGTGTCAAGCTAAGTTTTCAGAGAATACAACAGCCCCGAAGGGGCGAAATGCAACAGCGAAGGGCAACGCCCTGGACAAGAATCAATCCTCATGAATCGAAAAGCCCCAA